>NZ_JAKJSR010000066.1:0-837 GCF_050337155.1 Vibrio cionasavignyae | reverse complement strand
GCCGCCAGCGTTCAATCTGAGCCATGATCAAACTCTTCAATTTAAGATTTTGTCGGCTCAATGAATACTGACTTCAAAACTGTCCCTTACTTAAAAAGTAAGAAGTAATTTTAAAGCTATTATCGTTCCAACAGAACGATAATGAATTTTGACTGTGTGACAGTAAGCGAGCTTACTACCCTTAGGTCACGTGTTCATTGAAAACCATTTTACTTCCGAAGAAGTGGTTCGTTTCTGCTTTGCAGCAGAAGCAAACATAATGATTATCATCAACAAGTGTCCACACAGATTGATATAGGTCTATATTGTTAAAGAGCTTTGCTTTCAATGCCTTAGCACCTAAGCAGGACGCGTATAATACGCTATCTACTTTGAAAGTCAACATAAAACTCTAAGAAAACTTAAAATTTTATGGTGACTTGCTTCTATAAGAAGCAAAGTCGAAATTAAAGCCTGGCGATGTCCTACTCTCACATGGGGAAACCCCACACTACCATCGGCGCTACTGCGTTTCACTTCTGAGTTCGGCATGGGATCAGGTGGGTCCGCAACGCTATGGTCGCCAAGCAAATTCTTCTTTTACTTTCAGCTTTTCATAAAAACTGAAGGCAAAATTAATCTGGAAAGCTTAATAAAAGTTCTTAATACACATTCAATTATGTTCTTGCTTTGAGTCCATCAAAACCCTTTGGGTGTTGTATGGTTAAGCCTCACGGGCAATTAGTACAGGTTAGCTCAATGCCTCGCAGCACTTACACACCCTGCCTATCAACGTTCTAGTCTTGAACAACCCTTTAGGACACTTAAAGTGCCAGGGAAGACTCATCTCAGGGAGGG
>NZ_JAKJSR010000065.1:0-930 GCF_050337155.1 Vibrio cionasavignyae | reverse complement strand
GCTAGTAATCGTGGATCAGAATGCCACGGTGAATACGTTCCCGGGCCTTGTACACACCGCCCGTCACACCATGGGAGTGGGCTGCAAAAGAAGTGGGTAGTTTAACCTTCGGGAGGACGCTCACCACTTTGTGGTTCATGACTGGGGTGAAGTCGTAACAAGGTAGCCCTAGGGGAACCTGGGGCTGGATCACCTCCTTATACGAAGATTGTCTTGATGAGTGTTCACACAGATTGATTAGGTTTATAAAGTAAAAGAGACGATATTGGGTCTGTAGCTCAGCTGGTTAGAGCGCTCGCCTGATAAGCGGGAGGTCGGTGGTTCAAGTCCACTCAGACCCACCACTATCTCCTTTGGAGATACGGTACGATATCGAYACAGATGGGGCTATAGCTCAGCTGGGAGAGCGCCTGCCTTGCACGCAGGAGGTCTGCGGTTCGATCCCGCATAGCTCCACCATCTTTAAGTATTTTCTTTAARTAGAAAGTCTCTTGAAAGTATTTAAAAATGGTTACTGTTTAAGTAACACATGCTCTTTAACAATTTGGAAAGCTGACGAAYAAYAATGTGATTTCATTRTTRTTCAAATAAAAGTTCTCAAATCCTATGTCTTACTCTTTTATAGAGAARGGATGTAGGTACCAACACACATTCAAGTGTTCTTGGAAACAGCAYAACTTCGGTTGTGATGTTTATATTTGAGTCCGGCAAAATCGAATGCTATCTCGCTCATTCAAATAATGAGATAGCGACTTTGGTTGTTTGCCATACATAAGACCTTTTGGGGTTGTATGGTTAAGTGACTAAGCGTACACGGTGGATGCCTTGGCAGTCAGAGGCGATGAAGGACGTAATAACTTGCGATAAGCCCAGATTAGGTAGTAATAACCTGTGAGTCTGGGATTTCCGAATGGGGAAACCCACCCACGT
>NZ_JAKJSR010000064.1:0-1064 GCF_050337155.1 Vibrio cionasavignyae | reverse complement strand
AACCATAGAACCATAGAACCATAGAACCATAGAACCATAGAACCATAGAACCATAGAACCATAGAACCATAGAACCATAGAACCATAGAACCATAGAACCATAGAACCATAGAACCATAGAACCCATTTACCCCCCACAAGGACGTTAGTGTGAATGTTAAGCCGTATCTACTCGCGTGTGCTGTACTTTTTCTTACCGCTTGTTCTCAACGTTTCCAAGATGTGAATGCCACAATGGCAGAGGCCGTATTTGGGGCGGATGACATTGAATTTACTGCGGAAAATATTCGCAAGCTCCCTTATGCCAGTGCCTACGTTCGAATTAATGACGGGCCACAAATTTTTATGGTCTTGGCGTTTGCCGAGCCCAATACTCAGACCGGAATCACGCAATACAAATGGATGTCCTCGGATCGAGCGGTAATCATCACTGAATCGGGTCGCATTGTTAAAACCATTGGTCTGTATGGCGACAACTTAGCGGGAAGCACCCGCCAACAACAAACCGACACCTCTTGGCAAGTCACGTACGACTGGATGCCAAAGTACCGCTACGGCTATAGCGGTATTGCGCTGCAAACACAGCTAGGCAAAGAAACCATCATCACCGTACTTGATCGCTACGACACCCAAAAGCTCACAGAAACCGTCACGTTTGACGCCATCGACGGCAAACTCGTGAACACCTATTGGAAAGATATAAAAACCGATAAAGTCATAAAAAGTATTGAACATCTTGGGCCGGAGATGACCACGGTTGAAATGACGTTGTTGAAGGTTCCGACGATTTAAGGGTGGGGAAGATCGGGTTAAGAGCGGTCCTATGGTCCTATGGCCCTAGGGAGGAGCGGTTTCTAGCTTTTGGGTGGCTCTTATCGCAAATATAGAATAAATGGCTTGTTTTTGGTTGACAAAAACAGCTTTAAAAACATGATTCTGCAGGACCACAGGACCACAGGACCACAGGACCACAGGACCACAGGACCACAGGACCACAGGACCACAGGACCACAGGACCACAGGACCACAGGACCACAGGACCACAGGACCACAGGACCACAGGA
>NZ_JAKJSR010000063.1:0-1161 GCF_050337155.1 Vibrio cionasavignyae | reverse complement strand
TCATTAACCTATGTATTCAGTTAATGATACGTGCTTATGCACGTGGGTTTCCCCATTCGGAAATCCCAGACTCACAGGTTATTACTACCTAATCTGGGCTTATCGCAAGTTATTACGTCCTTCATCGCCTCTGACTGCCAAGGCATCCACCGTGTACGCTTAGTCACTTAACCATACAACCCCAAAAGGTTTCGATTTGATTTCACTTTAAAAAGTGAAGACAAAAAGGTGTATGGCAAACAACCAAAGTCGCTATCTCATTATTTGAATGAGCGAGATAGCATTCGATTTTGCCGGACTCAAATATAAACCTCACAACCGAAGTTGTGCTGTTTCCAAGAACACTTGAATGTGTGTTGGTACCTACATCTTAAAGACATAGGATTTGAGAACTTTTATTTGAACAACATTAAATCAAATGTTGTTCGTCAGCTTTCCAAATTGTTAAAGAGCATGTGTTTACTTAGTTAAAACTAATTAAACCATTTTTAAATACACTTCATAAATGTCTTTAAAGATGGTGGGCGATACCGGGCTCGAACCAGTGACCCCCTCCTTGTAAGGGAGGTGCTCTCCCAACTGAGCTAATCGCCCACATTAGTTTTAATTCCTTCGTGGGAAAGAATATTTCAAGAATGGTGGAGCTATGCGGGATCGAACCGCAGACCTCCTGCGTGCAAGGCAGGCGCTCTCCCAGCTGAGCTATAGCCCCGAGATCTTGAAATGGTGGGTCGTGCAGGATTCGAACCTGCGACCAATTGATTAAAAGTCAACTGCTCTACCAACTGAGCTAACGACCCAATGGTATCCCGTAGGGGAGTCGAACCCCTGTTACCGCCGTGAAAGGGCGGTGTCCTAGGCCTCTAGACGAACGGGACACTAAGTAGTAAGTGTTGGGCACTTACTTATCTCTTTGACATCATAAACCTAATCAATCTGTGTGAACACTCATCAAGACAATCTTTCGTATAAGGAGGTGATCCAGCCCCAGGTTCCCCTAGGGCTACCTTGTTACGACTTCACCCCAGTCATGAACCACAAAGTGGTGAGCGTCCTCCCGAAGGTTAAACTACCCACTTCTTTTGCAGCCCACTCCCATGGTGTGACGGGCGGTGTGTACAAGGCCCGGGAACGTATTCACCGTGGCATTCTGATCCACGA
>NZ_JAKJSR010000062.1:0-1201 GCF_050337155.1 Vibrio cionasavignyae | reverse complement strand
AATAGGGACTGGTCACAGTGCAGGTAATTCTTCTCTTTACAATGCATTTGCCAACAATGGTGATTTTGTGAAAGGGGATGAACTGTGAATATTGTTGATACCTGTAATGTAATACCACTGCATGCAAATTATTACTTATTTGGCGTTTACTACGAAGGTGAGCTTGATTCTCAAACTCAAAAAACAAACTTCCCGTCTTGGCATTTAAAGCAAAGCTTAGTAGGAAAGGAGGTCAGCCAAGCTAGCAAATTACAATTTATACAAATCGCGTAGACGCAGTATTAAGCGTGATTGAAAATGAGAACTAAGAGAATATAAGATGAATCTACGTCATACATTATGTTTGATTGCCTTGGCGGTATTGTCTGGCTGCAATCAGGAATTGGCTAAGGAGCCTGAGTAACAAGCGAAAAAACCTCAAACAGTTGAAGACCGAATTGCAGAGAAGAATGCGCAGCAGTGGCAAGATGGTCGTGTTTATATTACAGAAAATAACTACGTTATCTATGACCAAGAAACGGGAAAACAGGAACACTACATTGTTAAAGCCAAAGARTGGCCGCGGKAAGACCTAGATARCAAGGRTTCTTRCGATCTGCCGAGGGTGGTGTTTTATTGGGATAATGGGACATACAGTACAAAGGATCTGCGCGTTATTTCATTTGATACCGTGCATCATGTGCGGGCTAAGGTTGCATGATTAAGCGTTGTAAATGGTTTAGTCGTGAATACACAGCGTTTGATTTCTGCATTAGGTAATGTTTGTTACCTGATATTTTTAACCAATGATCATTAATGCGTAATACGTATTGTCAGCGGTTACTTTTAAGTGGGCATTTGCCCACTTTTTTTTATTATGAGCTACCCATTTTGGGCGGTTTTACTGCGATTGTGTGACAATTATTTCCGAATGGATTGGTGGGTAAAATAGCTAGTAATTTGGCCTTATGGTCGCGTTATTTACTTGAGGGCTAGGTAGCATCTCTGTGTAGCTAGTGATAATGGCGGTCTGGGTGGTTGTTTTGATGGTTGTGCTATTTTGTTATGTCGTTGAAATAAAATATTTTAATCGCTATTATCTTTCTACCAAATCGTATGTATAAGCCTTATCAGCTTAATTATCACCGCAACCTTATTTACGATGTTGGTTGTGGAGAATTCAAATGCACTTTGCCTGCAAATTTATACCCAGCTCGAAGTT
>NZ_JAKJSR010000016.1:0-203367 GCF_050337155.1 Vibrio cionasavignyae | reverse complement strand
GCCATCACAGGCGAGGACATTGTCTACACGCCAGAGGCTAACTTCAACGGCAGTGACAGTTTCACTATTACGCTGACCGATGGTAATGGGTTCACCACTGATAAAACGGTGAATGTCACCGTTGATAGCGTCAATGATGAGCCAACCATCACCATTAGCTCCACGCTCACCACCGACGAAGACAACAACCAAACCTTAAGCTTTAGCTTTAGCGATGTGGATGGTGATACGGTGACGGCGAGTGAGAAAAGCGCGCCAAGTCATGGCGCAATCGCCATCACAGGCGAGGACATTGTCTACACGCCAGAGGCTAACTTCAACGGCAGTGATAGCTTCACCATTACGCTGACCGATGGTCATGGATTCACCACCGACAAAACCGTTAACGTTACCGTTGATAGCGTCAATGATGAGCCAACCATCTCAATTAGTTCCACGTTAGTGACAAATGAAGATATCGATGGAACGTTAACTTATACGTTTGACGATATTGATGGTGATGTAGTCAGTGCCAGTGAGAAGCTAGCGCCGGAATATGGTTCGATATCTATTAACGGCACAAGTATTGTCTATACCCCGACCAATAACTACAACGGCAACGATAGCTTTACGATCACATTGACTGACGATAGTGGTTATCAGTATGACCATATCGTTGAAGTGACTGTCAATACGGTAAATGACGAGCCTATTGTTGAAAATGAAGTGCTGAGTATGGGTCAAACCTCTGAAGGTATCTATCAATTCAGTGTTCTTGATAACGATGTAGATCCAGATGCGGATAGTTTGTCTATCGCTTGGGTAATATCGGATGAAGGGTTAGTCAGCATCAATAATAATCAAATTGTATTAGAGCTCGATCATAATGGACTGGTGGAGATTAAATATGGCGTGACCGATGGAAATGGGGCGCAAGTTATTGGTCAGGTTCAGCTCGAAATTATCGCCAATGGTGGACCTGAAATCACGGCTCCGAATGATGTGGAGGTCAATGCGACGGGTCTCTTTACTAAAGTCGACTTAGGGGTGGCGATGGCCGAAAACGCAAGTGGTGAGCGACTTGCCGTCACACTTGTCAATAGTGATACGTTTTTTGAGCCAGGCGTGCATAAAGTGTTCTGGAAAGCCAGCGACGCATATGGCGAACAAGCGCAAGATCATCAGATAGTCACCGTTCATCCATTAGTATCGATAGGGAAGGACGATGGTGTCGCGGAAGGCAGCAGTCAAACGATCAAAATATACTTGAACGGAATCGCTGCACATTATCCCGTCACCGTTCCGTTTACGGTTGGAGGATCTGCAAATCAAGAAGACCACGATCTGGTTGCGAGTGAATTTATCATTTATGAAGGGACCGAAGGCGAGGTCACGTTCAATATCTTTGATGATGGACAAACGGAAGGTGATGAGACGGTGACACTAACGTTGGATGATTCACTTAACCTGGGGAGTAAATCGTCCTATACATTGACCGTGTATGAGTCGAATGTCCCACCAGAAGTGACGTTATCTATCAAGCAAGATAATCAAATTCGTTCCGTACAATCTAAGTCTGGTGGCAATATTATTATTGCCGCGACAGTCTCAGATCCCAATTCGGAAGATACTCATAGCTATCACTGGATTAATGATAGAGCAGAGATTGCGAATGTTAGCGTGCTAGACAGCCAGTTCGAGTTTGACCCTAGTGAAATGGCGGCAGGGATTTACCAAATTAATTTGCAAGTGACGGATAGTGCAAGTGGCAGTGTAACGATCCCTGCTTATGTCGAAGTGGTTGAGGTGCTGACGTCACTAGGTATGGCAGATAGTGATGGTGATTTAATTCCAGATGTTCAAGAAGGGTATTCAGATTTAGACAATGACGGTATTCCGGATTTCCAAGATGCTATCAGTGAGTGCAATGTTATCCAACAATATGCTTTAGAATCAGAAAACTATTTAGTGGAAGGTGATTCAGGAGTGTGCTTACGCAAAGGATCAACCATTGCAGAAAGTCAATCCGGAGGCGCACTACTAATGGGTTCGGAGCTACCTGAAGATAGTGGAGCGAATAACGTTGGCGGTGTATTTGATTATATCGCTTATGGATTACCAGAAGCGGGACAAAGCTATCAAATAGTGATCCCTCAGCGTTTACCTGTCCCTAGTGATGCTGTTTATCGGAAATACAATGACGTGGATGGCTGGAAGGATTTTTATCTTGATGAATACAACGTTGTCTCTTCTACGCATGGTTTTGAAGGTTATTGTCCGCCACCTGGGGATGAAGCTTGGCAGGTAGGATTAACGGAAGGGCATTGGTGTGTCCAGCTGACGATTCAAGATGGGGGACCAAACGACGACGACGCAACCGCCAACGGAACGATTGTTGATCCGGGAGGCGTTGCGACACTGTCACAAAACAATCTACCTGTCGCCAGTAATGATGAAGCGAGTGTTGTCATGGGCAGTAGCGTGCGAGTGGATGTCCTTAGAAATGACAGCGATGTTGATCAAGATAATTTAACACTCACTGGAGTGAGCGCCAATTTTGGCGAGGTTTCTATTGTGAACAATGCAATCTCGTACCAAGCACCTGAAAACTTTTATGGTGAGGATGAAATTGAATATAGCGTGAGTGATGGTAACGGTGGTACAGCGTATGCGAAAGTGGCCGTAAGCGTGAATCTTTCAGCAACCGGAAAGGCTTATAACTCAGCAAGTGGCGGTTCATTTGGGGGGTTATGGCTGGGTCTTGTGGCATTCGTGGCTTTAGTACGAAGAAAGCAAGCTGGGTTGTTAGTGCTCTCGTTGTACATGGTATGTTCACCGCAGGCGGTGGCAAATTGGTATGTAAAAGGTGAACTAGGACAAAGCCGGGCAGAAAATCGTTTATCTGAGGATATTCAAGTGGTGAGCGTAGACGATACGGATGTCGCTTGGTCGCTTGGGGTAGGGTATCGATTTGAATCTGACTGGGCATTGCAAATGAGCTACGTTAATTTGGGGCAGTCCAGTGCGACATTAAGCGCTGATGCTAATACAACGCCTGAAGAGTATCATTCAAAAGTGTCTCAAGCGACACCTGCGCTGGGGAATGGAGTAAGCTTCGGTGTGGACTATGCGTTTTGGTCTAATGAGTGGCTAAGTGTCAATGGTGCTGCTGGTGCTTATGCGTGGAAAACCGATTTTACCAGTGACTATCAGAATAAGACAATTACATCTAGCGAATCAGGCATTGACCCTTATCTAGGCGTTTCATTTAACGGCAAGATAACGAGTCAGTTTTCGGTTGGCATTCAGGCAACGCGATATTTTATTCGTCTTAATGATGTGACTTTCTATGGTGCAGTGATGGAATATAACTTTAACCAGTAATTATAATTTATTTACTATAAGCGCCCGAGTAGAAAGCTGGTCGCGGAGCTATAAACATCAACAGCATAAAAAAGAGGGAGCAGATCGCTATTGGTCTGCTCCCTTTTCTATGGATAAAAAAATGCTTCCCGGCTCATACCCAAGGATTGAATGTTCTCATTGATTATGGATGCAGCGTTGTTACTAGACACGAAAATAGCGTGCAAGCGTTGCGAATGAATCGATGTTTTTTTAAAACAAAGTACCCAATCAAATAAACATATCTTTTCGTGGTGTTATGAGTGCCTAGGTGCGGTTTCTTGTCATGTTATTGATTGGTATTTTCGATGTTTCTTTGACTTTTTATGTGTTAAGTGTAAATTTATTTTTAATTGAACATTCAATTAAAAAACATTCGGGTAACATTTATGCCAAAAATAGGAATGCCAGAGATCCGTCGCCCACAACTTGTAGAGGCAACAATGGCCGTGATTGATGAGGTAGGGTTGTCCGGTGCGAGTGTCGCATTAATTAGCCGCAAAGCAGGCGTCTCAGCTGGCATTATTAATCATTATTTTGGCGGTAAGCATGGTTTGTTAGAAGAAACCATGCGGTCGGTTTTACGTCAGCTCTCTGCTACGTCAATTAAGCATTTAAGCGCGGTTGATGGTCAAGATGTCAGTGCCAGAGTGAAAGCCATAGTGGCGGCGAACTTCGATGGCTATCAAGTTGAAAGTAAGGTGACAAAGACTTGGCTCGCTTTTTGGGCTCAGTCAATGCATGACAAGGAGCTTTATCGACTTCAACGTGTCAATGAACGTCGCTTATTGTCACATTTGCGTCGAGAGTTAAAACAAGCGTTGCCTGATCAACAGGCAAAGTTTGTCGCGCAAGGTATTGCTGCATTGATCGATGGTATTTGGCTGCGCGGTGCGCTTAACCCGCAAGGTATTTGTGCCCAAAACGCACAGTTGATTATTTCAGATTATCTCGAAAAGTATCTCCCTCCGGCGTCACTGTCTCAATCGTAGTTAGACGGTTCACGTCAAATTAGATGAATTATCAAGGAACATGGATATCAATGAAGTCTCTCTATATTCACGGCAAGACCGTGCAAGCCTCTTCAAATGAAACCTTTCTAACGCGTAACCCAGCGACTGGCGAAACATTAGCAGAACTCGAACAAGCGAGCGTTCAAGACGTTGACCGCGCGGTGGAATCCGCTAAACAAGGCTTTAAAGTATGGTCGGCAATGAGTGGCATGGAACGAGGGCGTATTTTGATGCGCGCGGTTGCGCTACTTCGCGAACGCAATAACGAACTCGCTGAGTTAGAAATGCAAGATACAGGCAAACCTATTCAAGAAGCGATGGAAGTAGATATCGCGACGGGCGCAGACGTTATTGAATACTACGCTGGGCTAGCATCGAGTATCCAGGGCCAACAACAAGATTTAGGTCATGGTCAGTTTTTCTACACTCGCCGAGAGCCGTTGGGTGTTTGCGCGGGTATAGGCGCATGGAATTATCCTATTCAAATCGCCATGTGGAAATCGGCCCCAGCTCTAGCTGCGGGTAACGCAATGGTCTTCAAGCCATCAGAAGAAACACCTTTATCGGTCCTGAAGTTGGCCGAGATTTATACCGAAGCGGGTGTTCCTGATGGCGTATTTAATGTGGTTCAAGGGGATTATCGCGTTGGGCAGTGCCTCTCGCGTCATCCTGATATTGCCAAAGTATCTTTTACAGGCGAGTCAGGGACCGGGAAAAAAGTGATGGCAGATGCGGCCGGTACGTTGAAAGATGTCACTATGGAACTAGGTGGTAAATCACCTCTTATTATATTTGATGATGCCAAGCTCGATAACGCGGTCTCGGCCGCCATGCTTGCCAATTTTTATACCCAAGGTGAAGTTTGTACCAATGGCACACGTGTGTTTGTTCATGACGCGCTCTATGACGAGTTTTTAGAGCAATTGACTCAAAGAACGCGCAAGTTAGTCATTGGTAATCCAGCGGATATGACCACTCAAATCGGTGCATTAATTTCGGCTGAGCATTTAGAAAAGGTGCTTGGGTTTATTGAAGCGGGCAAAGCGTCAGGTGCGCGACTGGTTTATGGTGGCGCGCGTGAAACAAAACATGGTCTTGATAAAGGCTATTTTGTTCAACCCACAATTTTTGCCGATTGCACGGATGATATGCCTCAAGTCAAAGAGGAAATTTTTGGCCCTGTGATGTCGGTGCTGCGTTTTTCTGAAGAAGACGACGTGATTCGCCGTGCCAATGATACTCAATATGGTTTGGCCGCGGGATTGTTTACGCAAAACCTTTCTCGTGCACATCGCGTGATTGCTCAAATAGAAGCCGGGATTTGTTGGGTCAATACGTGGGGTGGCTCACCGGCAGAGATGCCAGTAGGAGGGTATAAACAATCAGGAGTCGGCCGTGAAAATGGCATTGAAACGCTCAATCACTATACCCAAAACAAGAGCGTACTGATCGAGCTCGGCGATCTGGAATGCCCTTACGAATAGAAAATCAGCGTCTTCACTAAGAAGGTTAGCTGAGTCGTAATGCGCATTCTCACAATTGAATTCAAAGGGAAGGGAAATGAACACCAAGTATGACTACATCATTGTCGGAGCAGGCTCAGCTGGTTGTGTATTAGCCGATAGACTCAGTGCGTCGGGAGAGCACCGCGTGCTGTTACTTGAGGCGGGAGGCAGTGATAAGAGTATTTTTATTCAAATGCCTACGGCACTGTCTTATCCAATGAACAGCGCAAAATATGCGTGGCAATTTGAAACGCAGCCAGAAGCTGGCTTAGAGGCTCGCCGCTTGCATTGTCCTCGTGGGCGAGTGCTAGGAGGAAGCTCATCTATCAACGGAATGGTGTATGTGCGAGGTCATGCTTGTGACTTTGACGAGTGGCACGATCAAGGTGCGACAGGTTGGAGCTATCAAGACTGTTTACCTTATTTTCGTCGTGCAGAGTCATGGATGGGGGGCGAAGATGACTATCGTGGTGTGGATGGCCCTGTTGGAACCTGTAATGGCAATAACAGGACACTGAATCCGTTGTATGATGCATTTATTGATGCGGGGCAGCAAGCGGGTTATCCAAAGACCGCCGACTACAATGGCTATCAGCAAGAGGGTTTTGGCCCAATGCATATGACGGTAAATAAAGGTGTGCGCGCATCCACATCCAATGCGTACTTGCGACGGGCAATGAAACGGCCAAATGTTACGGTCAAGACCGGTGTTGTTACTAGGCGAGTTCTATTGCAAGACAAGCAAGCCGTTGGGGTGGAGATTGAAAACAACGGCAGCGTTGAATCACTTTATGTCAATAAGGAAGTCTTGCTTTGCGCAGGCTCTGTTGGTTCGGTGCAACTGCTGCAATTATCGGGAATTGGACCTAAACAGGTGCTAGAGCGTGCGGGTATTGACGTTGAGGTTGATTTACCTGGCGTGGGTGAAAATCTACAAGATCATTTAGAGATCTATTTTCAATATGCGTGTCATCAGCCTATTACATTAAACAGTAAACTTGGTTTAATCAGCAAAGGCTTGATAGGCACGCGCTGGGTATTGCGAAGGGATGGGTTAGGTGCGACGAATCACTTCGAGTCGTGCGCGTTTATTCGTTCACGTGCGGGGTTAAAGTGGCCAAATCTGCAATACCACTTTTTGCCTGCAGCGATGCGATATGATGGGCAGGCCGCATTTTCAGGACACGGTTTTCAGGTACATGTTGGTCCTAATAAGCCACAAAGTCGTGGTCGGATTTTTGTCACCTCGAACGATCCACATCAAAAACCACACATTGAATTTAACTATATCAGTACAGAACAAGATAAACAGGACTGGCGAGACTGCATTCGTCTCACCCGAGAAATCTTGGCTCAACCAGCGATGGATGCATACCGTGGTGAAGAGATTCAACCCGGTAGCGATGTGACGAGTGATGAAGCGATTGATGCTTGGGTTCGTCAAAATGTCGAAAGTGCCTATCATCCATCATGCACATGTAAAATGGGCGCGGATGATGATGCGATGGCGGTACTCAATCCAAACTGCCAAGTCAGACATGTTAGTGGTTTACGTGTCGTCGACTCATCCGTATTTCCCACTATCCCGAACGGTAATTTAAATGCGCCGACGATCATGGTGGCAGAAAAAATCGCCGACGTTATCTTAAATCAATCGCCACTTACTAAGTCTGAAGCACCAACATGGATTGCACCCAATTGGCAAACGACGCAGCGTCTTGGTGTTGCCAAGCGTCCATTGTTGCCCTAACAAAGTACTTGTCTGTTCTAGCTCTATGTTAGCCCAAGTATTTTAATCGGATTGGTAATGAAAGCACTTCACAGTATAGGTCTGGATGGTAGAATGCGTGTCTACTTGATTTAATAGACTCAATGAGGCTGTAACATGAACCCGATTCTAGCTATTCTAAAAGAAAATAATATCAGTGATGAGCAGGTAAGCGAGCTATTCCAAACTCTCACTCAAAACCCACTAGCAGCAATGGCAACCATTGGCCAGTTAGGTCTTCCACAAGAGCAACTTCAGCAATTGATGACTCAAGTGATGCAGAACCCAGCATTGATCAAAGAAGCTGTCGAAGAACTAGGTTTGGATTTTGCGAAAGTTGAAGCAGCCAAAGCCCAATTGAACCAACAGTGATTTAATGGTCAGAATATTTGGATAAAGGGTCGCGGTAACGTCGAGTTAATCGATGTTACCGCGACTTTTTCTAGGTAATAAAGTAAAGATGGCAACACAAATAGTTTTGTCGATTATGAACCCACATTTTCATGTATATTAAAATCAACTCTATCAATAAAGTAATAACTCTACTTTGTATCAATTGAAACCGACTCTCTTTTATACTAAATACTCATTGATGCTTAGCCTGTAGCGCTATTTTTCATGCTGAAAATGATAATTTTTAAGTGGGTTAATGGGTAGCCGTACCATTTGCGTCACAATTTTGACGAAATTGGGATCTTCTTTCAATAAAGCACTATTTTATGTTCAACGAATTTTTTTCATTAAGTTATGAGCGACTTCTCGTTATCATCGAAATTCGTTAGGAGTTACTTCTCCAATATCAATGGAAATTTAAGGAAATAGTGGTATGTCAGTCGCCATTCAACAAGCAGGTTCTAGTAGTCGATTTTTGGCATATTCAACGGTTGATTGTGCAGTATTTGCCGAGTTTGAGTTTAAGGTCCAGCCAATAGTACATCCAGTCAGTGCTACAGTATATGCTTATGAGGTTCTCACACAAGTTACGGACTGTAGTGGTGAACAAATTAGTGGTGAGGACTTTTTTGCTCAAATTAATGACCAGTTTCTTCAGAAACTTATGTTTGCTCAGCTCGATTACTATCGTCAATATATAAAGAAATACGATATGTTGATGTCATTTAACTTACCGCTGTCGTGCTTGAATAACGATCATTTCGTCAATAATCTTCTTGCTATTTTAGACTTTTCAATTGCGATTGAAATTACGTGTACGCAGCTATCATTAGACCATCATGGATTAGCGAAGAACATTAAGAAACTTAGAAGCCATGGTGTAGAGTTTTGGTTAGATGACTACTGTCACAAGGACAGAAGTAAGACCCACGCTTTGCAGTATTTTACTTGGGATGTAATTAAGCTCGATAAATCTTATCTGCTATATCATGATAACGATGAAATAATTAAAATGTTGGCTGAACTATTAAGCTTGTATGCGCCTAGGCTTATTATTGAAGGGGTGGAAACTGCAAGTCAAAGGAAGATGCACTTAACGGAGCATGTGTATATGCAAGGTTATTACTATTATTACCCAACGAATATTGATAATTTGATCCCACTGTTAGAAGATAAAAGTCATCGTCCTTCTCTGGCTAATAGTGGGGTAAAAAAGCAGCGTCAACCTATGTCATTGGCTGTGAGTTTAGCCATTGAATAACTTCAAGGGGTTATTTCGTACAATTCGGTTTCAGAGCGAAACATTAACCTCATCTAACTTGGTGACTAAGCATAATTTGGTCATGGTTGAGAATGCGAAAGGCTTTATATGTATTAATGGCAGGATGCATGAAAGCAGTGGGTCAAAAGTGTTTTTTATTCCAGCATATACGAATGTTGGCATTTCGTTGAGTGCTGTTGAGAAGGAATGCACGATCAATATTAATCGGTTCTCTATTGAGGAGAGCCAGTTTAGACCACTTATTAATGGCTTTGACATTGCTGGCATTAGAGATGATAAATCGAATGATAACTTAAATATTATCGATAGTTTCAAATCCGCTCAATTGATTTCCTCAAAGATCGGTGATATCTCTTCACTGTACGCACTGTTTTCTTTAGCTATGGTTCAATATATTCGCAATGCATCAAACAATGAAATTATTAATGTTATCTCTTTTCCCCATGAAATAGACCGAATTGCCAATGCTATGCGTATGGATATTACCAAGAAGTGGTCTGCAGAGGAGTTGAGCCAATCAGCCAATATGACTTTTACACAACTGCATCGTGTTCTTTATAAAGAGAATATCACTTTCAATCAGCTGCTTAATATTATAAGGCTAAAGCACTCGATAAGGTTACTCTATGGAGGGAAGTCAATCAAAACAAGTGCCTATAATAGCGGTTTTGATTGTCCTAATTATTACAGCAGAGTGTTTAAAAAGTACTATGGATTTAGCCCCAGTGAAATCAGGAAAAGCAAAGAAATGTCAATGATGGTCCCAGAGTTAACATTGTAATATGTTCGTTAGGTAGGGGCTCTCCCTGATACGGTGATACCCAGCACCTTATGGCTCAACGCGAACGACACTAATTGAGTTGATAGTTATTGTGATCCCTAGGTAGTGATTGAATGCCACCCATCTTCATTATAAATAGGTTAGAACTATAGCCTCTTATGGAACAACGCGACGCGGCGTTGTATATTGATATCCAGCGTTTAAGGCGAACACCGTCTTTCATTATTTGGATTAAATGAGACTACATTGGAACTATTAAACATCGATTGCTTGGGTAAATCACTTCGCTTGGAAGGATCTATGGCGGGTTGGCAGCAGCTCTTTTGGGGAGGGGAGGTTGTTTCGGTCATTCCTGCTTCCACGGATTATGAGGGTGTTAAAGAGCACCAATTTGAACTTTCTGTGCAACCTATGCAAGGTGTGTCGGCTTCAGATACTGCAGTGGATGTCGCTGCTGCACAGTGCATAACAGTTCGGCTTATTACGGATCTAACTTGGCAGCCTTTTACTATTCGCTATCAATTGTTTGTTAATGATGAACAAGTGACCGAAGGGGATAGAAACACAAAGGATATTGAACAGCAGACGCCTGTTACGCCCATTGAAAAACAGAACAAACTGAGTGTAATTGGCTTGGCTTCGCTAGGCTTCAAGCTGCTTAAAAGTGCCAAAGTGATCAAAGTGGTGCTAATGGGGGCAAGTGTTGCGGCGTACTCTTGGCTGTTTTCTTTACAATTTGCTTTGGCGCTGATTGCCTGTCTGGTGTTTCATGAGTATGGGCACATTCGAGCGATGAAGTATTTTGGTATGAAAACCAAAGGGATCTATTTGATTCCGTTTATGGGCGGGCTCGCGCTTAGTGACGAAAGAATTAATACTCGCTGGCAAGACGTAGTGATATCCATCATGGGGCCTACCTTTGGTTTGTTTATGTCGCTGTTATCTTTGGTCGCATACTGGATTACCGGGGCCGACATTTTTGCAGGGCTTGCTGCGTTTAATGCGCTGCTAAATTTGTTTAATTTGCTGCCTATCTTGCCACTCGACGGCGGACATATCTTAAAAAGTATCAGCTTTTCCATGAACTCTTTAGTTGGATTGGTGATGTGTATTGCGGGAGCGGCATTTGGGGTTTATTTGAGCTATACATTGAACCTGACTCTTTTGGGTTTGATGTTACTGATTGGTAGTATAGAGATAGGTTTTGAATGGCGTGCTCGTCACTTTAGCCATCTATTGCCACTTGATCGCTCTGGTCAGATTGTTTCTGCAATTTGGTATGTGGTCACCGTGGCAAGTTTAGTGGGGATCATTTGGTATCTTGCTAGCTCAGGTGACGCTATGCTTGGGCTGCCGTTATTGATTCTACAAAGCTAATCTACGGGCGCTGCATTTTCTAAACTAGCGCCGAAATCAATTCTGCTTTCTTATCGTGGCTGTATTTGTTGTATTTCACAGATAGAGCCACAAGAGCATTATTCTTCTAATGCGTCACGGGTCATACATATCGATTTACACGCTATTCATTGAGCACGATCACACAGAACCACCTGATTAGTCCATGCTTATATTAGGGCTATTAACATGGTTTTAAATTAGTTTTTACATCGCGGGTATCGCGAGTGGTAATAATAGTGTGATCTAGGTAGAATACGCCCTCAAAAAAATACAAGTCTAGCAAGTGAGCACTTTCTAATGAGCAGAAAAATTGAGTTATTGGCACCGGGCGGCGATGTAGAAGCCATCAAAGCAGCAATTGTTGCAGGCGCGAATGCCGTCTATTGTGGGTTGGACACCTTTAACGCTCGTAACCGAGCGTCGAATTTATCTCTTGATGAGTTAAATGGTGTCATTCGCCTTGCTCATGAATATGGCTGTGAGGTGTTCCTTACTCTTAACGTGGTGCTGCTTGAGTATGAAATTAAGAGCATTGTTAAACTGCTTAATCAATTAGTGAACACGAAAGTTGATGGCATTATCGTTCAAGATTTAGGTCTGTTTGACTTAGTGAAGAAATACTTCCCAACGTTAGATGTCCATGCATCGACTCAGTTGACTACGCACAATGAAGGTCAAATCAAGTTCCTTTCTAAGATTGGAGCAACGCGCGTCAACCTGTCTCGGGAGTTAAATCTGCCTGAAATCAAAATGCTGACGCAAGTTGCTCATGATCATGATGTATTAACCGAAGTGTTTGTACACGGTGCGTTGTGTATTGCTTTCTCTGGGCAGTGTTATTCAAGTTCCGTGAGTGTGGGTAACTCAGGCAACCGTGGTCGTTGTAGCCAAGCGTGTCGCGATGAGTATGAAATTACCAATGCAGGTAACAAGTTCCCGCTTAACTTGAAAGACAACTCGGCATACTATGATTTACCAGAATTGGTTGATGCAAAAGTCGATTCGTTGAAAGTTGAAGGTCGTATTAAAGGCGCGCACTACGTTTACACGGTTATTGATACATGGCGCAAGCAGATTGATAGTTTTGTGGAGAAAGGGCTATTGCTTGAAGATGACTCTAACTTGCACAAGGTATTCAATCGTGACTTCACTAACTCTTTCTTAAAAGGCAATTTAACGAAAGACATGTTTATCGATAATCCTCGTGATAACAGCGCTAACTACGCAGCTGAGAAGAAAGGGGCGATATCGGTTGTTCAGATCCAAGAAGTAAACAGTGAACTTCATGCGGATAAGAACGCACTTGGCCAAGAAATGCGAGAAAAAATCGAGTTCTTAGACATTCGTAAAACACCGGTTACGTTGATTTTTACCGCTAAAATGGGTCAACCATTAACAGTGACGGTGACTTCGGATACAGACACGTTTACGGTTACATCAACATCGATTTTATCCGCTGCCGATGAGAAGTCTATTACCCAAGAATTCTTGCAAAAACGTTTTAAATCTCTAAAAAGTGCCGTTCATACTATTGAATCTTATGATTTCTCTGCGGTTGATGCGAACCTTTCCATTCCGTTTAGAGAAGTGTCGGTTGTGAAAGATGAGATTGACTTTATTTTGAATGGCTCGGTAGCCGTCGTTAAGCATGTTGATGTGCCAGCATTGGAAAAGTTCGCCAAAGTGAACGATAAGCCGACGTTGTCTATGTTGATTGCAGATGAAAAAGACCTGCATTTATGTGATGTGACAGAGGCTGATATTTACTTCAAATTGCCGGAAAGCTTTAAAAAGCGCTGCAACAAATACATTGATATTCTTGCTGCTAACCCAAGATTAATCCCTTGGTTCCCTGCAGTACTCATTGGTAAAGATTACGATGAAGCGGTACGTGTGTTAGAAGAAGTAAAACCAGCGCGTATTGTGACTAACAACACGGGTATCGCGTATAAAGCCTATGAGATGGGTATTGAATGGGTGGCAGGTCCATTTATGAACACCACTAACTCTCACGCGCTTATTACATTAAAAGAAGAGTTGAACTGTGCGGGTGCGTTTATCTCTAACGAAATCAATCATGGCCAGATTCGTCATATTTCTCGCCCTGAAAACTTTAAGCTTTTCTACAGCATTTATCATCCAATTCTGATGATGACGAGCCGTCAGTGTTTCTTCCAACGCACTGTGGGTTGTAACAAAGCCGCGATAGAAGCGGGTTGTATGCTTAAATGTGAGAAAGCAACGACGATTACCAATGTTAAAGGTATCTCGTTCGCTGTTGATAAGCAGAAGGGCGGTTATCCAAGTATCTACAATCACGAGCAATTCTTAAACTACGACATTGTGAATGATTTGTCTGGATTGTTTGACGAATTCTTTATCGATCTGACTAACATTGGCGCGGGTTCAAAAGAGCAACAAGATAAAGTTGAATTGATCAAACACTTTGAAGGATTATTAGCGGGTATTGAGGGCTCTCAACAACAGTTAGATCGTTTAGTTGAAGTGCGTACCAATGCCCAATATGTTCAAGGGTTATAAGTGTAGTTCTAGGAAGAGACGGGTACTATTTCTAGCTTCTAGCTTCTAGCTTCGGCGTTGATTTGCGTTGTAAGCGTTTTAAAACCACCGTTTAAGCTCTCTTGAACGGTGGTTTTTTTGTGCCCAATTTGCGTGGTAACTATTGCTCTATGTTCGAACTATTGCTCTAAATGTTTGAATTGTAGCTCGACGAGCCGTTGATATAGTTCGCAACTTTTTAGCAAAGATTGATGATTACCGACATCAATTAACTGTCCGCGATCGAGTACCGCAATGTTGTCTGCATGCTGTATCGTCGACAATCGATGGGCGATGATAATGGTCGTTCTTCCACGCATCAAGGCTTCTAAGGCTTGCTGTACATGGTACTCGCTTTCACTATCTAATGCGCTGGTCGCTTCGTCGAGTAGCAGTATAGTTGGATCCTTTAAAATAGCGCGAGCGATGGCAATACGTTGTCGTTGCCCTCCAGACAGCCTTACTCCTCGTTCTCCAAGAAAACTATGATATCCCTCAGGTAGGCTCATAATAAACTCGTGCGCATGGGCTTTTTTTGCGGCTTCAATCACTTGCTCGTCAGTAGCGTCTGGGTTGCCATAACGTATATTGTGGAAAACATCATGACTAAATAGCGCGGGTTGCTGAGGGACTAGTGCCATTTGTTTACGTAGTTCGATAGGATCAAAGTCACGAACATCCACGCCACCCAACATGACTGAGCCCGCTTTAGGGTCGTAAAAGCGTTGCAATAGTTCAAATAAGGTCGTTTTCCCGGCGCCAGAAGGACCGACTAATGCCAATACTTTGCCTTCTTCGGCATGCAACGTTAAATGGCGCGTGGCAGCTTCGTCGGGCCTAGAAGGGTAGTGGAACGTCACGTCATCAAAATGGACATCAGAAGACAGAACCTGACTCGTTAGAACGTGGTTTACTGGCGCTATGATGTGGCTTTCCACTTGTAAAATCTCAATTAGCCTTTCAGTGGCACCCGCGGCGCGTTGCAGTTCTCCTAATACTTCGGAGATGGTCGCAAGTGAAGAGGCCACCATGATGGCATAGAAAACAAATGCGCCCAGATCACCCGCCGACATTGTTCCATTAATGACGTCACTTCCGCCCACCCAAAGCATTCCAGCAATAGCACTAAAGACAATGACTATCACACCAGAAATTAAAATTGCCCGTTGTTTGACTCGTTGGCGGCCAATCTCATAGGCCTTTTCCACCTCTTTTGCAAAAGCAGCACGTTCTTGCGTTTCATGACTATAACTTTGCACCGTCTTTATGTGCTCAATGGCTTCACCTGCATAGCTACCCACATCAGCCATAGAGTCTTGGCTCTGACGCGATAAAGCCCTAACTCGTCGACCATATAACAAAATCGGGATCAGAATAAACGGGACTGAGGCTAAGACAATAAGCGTCAATTTAATGTTGGTGGCAAAGAGCATAACAATGGCACCGACACACATGAGTGCACTGCGCATCGCCATCGAAAACGATGAACCGATGATACTTTGCAGTAAGGTGGTATCGGTTGTGATTCGTGACATGATGTCACCACTGCTGTTGGTTTCGAAGTAACTGGGATGCAGGGTAATAACATGATTGAAGACCGCCAACCGAATATCAGCACTGACTCGTTCTCCAACAGACGAAACCAAATAAAACCGGAAAAATGTGCCGATAGAAATGAGCAGGGTTACGATGAGAATAAATTGAATTGCACGTCCAAGGTCTTGTATCGATTGCTGGGAAAATCCTTCGTCAATCAAGATACGGACGCCATGACCGACAGAAAGTGTCAAGGAGGCGGTAAAGATTAATGCGATTAGTGCCGCAATGACCTTCCATTTATAGGGACGGATAAATGCCATCAACTCAAATAATATACCCAGATTTTTGCTCTTCGTCTGAGTATAATCTTTGGCAAGATTAGCGATGTTGCTGGATGCCTCAGGAGATTGCATAGCGCGCCTTTATTTTATCTTTGTTAGATAAGTTATTGGGGTTAAGGCGTTAAATAGCAAGCGCTAATTAAGTGATGACACGGTACTGTGGATTTTGAACCCTACCATGTATTGTGTAACACTCATGTGACTTAATATAAATATGGGATGCGAGATATGATCAGGCTGGATGTAAAAAGTGATGGATTGCCTATATTGTATTCGCTGCAGCATTGCCCTTATGCGATGCGAGCCCGAATTGCGATATATAGAGCTCAGCAACGAGTGTTAATTCGAGCGATTAAACTCAATAATAAGCCTCGCGATATGCTGGAGGCTTCGCCAAAAGGTAGTGTACCTGTTTTAGTATTAGGGCCAACTGTCTTAGAAGAAAGTTTAGAGATCATGCTATGGGCGTTAGCACAGAGCGATGCTGATGATTTACTGGACTCAACGCAACCTCAATCTTTACCAGAAATGGTCGATCTTATTAGCAATTTTGAAGCGGAATTTGTGCCAGCCTTGGAAGCTTACAGCTGCGCAAAACGATACCATGATGATAATTTAGACGCTTGTCGTAAGGCTTGCGAAGCGGTGTTATCAACACTAGAAGAACGACTATCGAAACAGTCGTTCTTATTTTCAGAGTCTGAAAGCGTATTGGACATTGCCATTATGCCATTTATTCGAAAATTTGCTCGTATCGAGCGACAGTGGTATTTGCAAAGCCCTTACCCTAACTTACGTCGTTGGCTCGACAATTACTTGCAAAGCCGGATGTTTTCAAAAGTGATGGAAAAACATGAGTTGTGGTTGGAGAATCAGAATGATGTTTATTTCGGCAATGAGACAAAATCCTCTTATTAACACTGGTTGGCTATTTCTTTTGTCGCTTCAGCTTCAATCCATCACGAATGTTGAGAGTCATCAGTGTTAAGTTGGTGAACCCGGCAAGTAATTCGACCGCTTGTACACAATAAAAGATCACATCAAACTGCCCTAACTGTGCAAGGTGTTGAAGATATACCGCACAAGGCAGTAAGACGAATAGACCATTCATAGCAATAAATGGCATGCGTCTTTTTTTATTTCCAATCGGTCCAGAAGTGACATTTGGTGCCATTTTATTGCCCGTGATACCAGTGATAGCCATAACAGGAATGAGCAGCCAAACCGCGTATAATATAAACGTTTTAACCGCTAGGATCTCGGAGGTTGAAGCAAATAATTCGACGAATAGCGTACTAAGAAAAAACGTTAGAATAATGCTAAAGCCAGTCATAGCAGCTATACGGTGGATAATGGATACGGAGAATGTCATAACGTTTCCTTAATGATTAGTGAGGAATAGTGGATTTACATAGACTATACACATCAATTGTTGCGCGTGCAACAGTTGATGTCGCACTAATATGGGGTTGATTTATTTAAATGGGCCGATAATCAGCAGAAAGTAGGGGGACTCTGACAAAAATTATGTTTCATTTTAGTAAGCAAAGATTGCGAATTAGTGTGGTTATTGTGCGTTGATCGGATGTATTTCAAAAATTAATTCATTAAATCAATACCTTCTGGAAATGTGGTTTATACTAATTTAGATAGTTAGCATGCAGTGAATGTAATTTTATAGAGGCTTGGTTTTAGGTTGGGTGGCTAGTGCGTTAGGCTCATGAGCTGAATCACCTCAAAGAAACCACACGGTGCGGCCAAGTATTAAACTTTACTCTATAGAATCATTTAGTTACGAATCCTACGAGTGTACAGCGGGGAAACCCCTTATACTTCGCCGACAGCATATGCAACAAGAGAGCTTTTTTCGCCTATGAACATAAAACAAGCCCTGAAAATTGCAGAAGATGGTTATGCGCCACTATTTAAAGCCACGGACTTTTTATTAATAAACTTGTCTTTAGCGATTATTATCAATACGGCGTTTGTTGATGAAACCGCGATCGATGTGGCTGCGGCTTTTTTTGTCGCAACATTCTTTTTGCTGTTTGGTGAGTATTGTCATTTATACCGAGTTCACATACGCCGCCGTCTTGGGTCTTCTATCGTTCGTATTGTCGCGACAGCCTTACTTACATTGGTAGCAATGGAAATCGTTAAGTATAACGTCGAGGATCTGGCGGGCAGCCGAATCAACCACTTTCGTGATGGTCTGTATTACATCTGGTTTGTCTGCGCTATTTTATCAACCATGTTATTTAGAGTGATTGCTTTTGCGATCTATCGACAGTGCTTTAAAAAATACAAAAAGGTAAAGCGAATCGCGATTGTTGGATTATCGCCAGCGGCGATCGCGCTTGAAAAACAATTACTGACTTTTTATAGGCGTCAGGATATTGAGATTGAGCTGTATGACGACCGAAAGGAAGAGCGGTTTGGGTATATGATTAAATCTCGCTACGTAGGCAAAGTCGACATGCTGGTTGAAAAGGCACAAAACAACCAAGTTGATGAAGTTTATATCGCCCTCCCTATGGTTGCAAAAGAGCGGATAATTCATTGTTTAACGCTTTTGTCTGACACAACCGTCGATACTTTTATGGTGCCTGATTTATACAGCTATAACCTTTCCGCCTCCCAATTTAAGTCTATTGGTAATGTACAAACATTAAGCATTTTCGGTACACCATTTGATGGAATGGGTGGGGCGATTAAGCGTATTGAAGACATTGTCTTAGCTACCCTCATTTTGCTACTCATCGCTCCTATTCTTGCTGCCGTGGCGATTGGAGTAAAGCTAAGCTCCAAAGGCCCAGTCTTGTTTAAGCAAGATCGCTACGGGTTGGGGGGCAAAAAAATCAAGGTTTGGAAATTTCGCTCGATGAATGTGATGGAGAATGGAGAAGACTTCAAGCAGGCCACACAATCGGATCCAAGGGTGACCAAGTTTGGTGCTTTTATTCGTCGTACATCGTTAGATGAGCTTCCGCAATTTTTCAATGTACTGCAAGGTTCCATGTCGATTGTCGGCCCTAGACCTCATGCAGTGGCACATAATGAACAGTATCGTAAAATTGTATCGAACTACATGATCAGACATAAAATTAAGCCGGGTATCACTGGTTGGGCTCAGATTAATGGTTATCGGGGAGAAACAGAAACCGTCGATAAAATGAGTAAGCGTGTTCAATATGACATTGTTTATTTACAAAATTGGTCGCTCTGGCTGGATGTAAAAATTGTATTTCTGACGGTGTTTAAAGGGTTTGTAAGTGAAAAGGCGTACTAGCCTATTAAGTATTGGTGCTGCCGCTTTTCTGGGGTTGACCAGCAACGCTTGTTACGCTGAGCTAACGCCTAAGTCACATATTGGCGTTGCGGGTATTGATGTTCAGTCTCAGGTTGGCGTGGAATACGGTCACGATTCTAATGTGACCTATCAAGTTAACCCGACGAACGCGATTGATTCAGATTATGCCAAGGTGACGCCTTATGTGCGAGCGGTTGGTGAACGTGGTGAAGATCGTTACGTATTCGTCTACTCCGGCGATTACGCTCGCTACCAAAATGCAACGGACGAAGACTACAGCGATCATTTTTTAATGCTTCAATCTTCTTGGCGATTTGGCCTTAAGCATGGATTGGAATGGTTTATTCAACAAGACTGGGGGCATCAAGAGAGGGGCACTGAGTTAACCGAAGGTCTCAGCCCGACCCAATTGAGTGTTTTTGGCGTGACCACACCGCTACAAAACCAGTTTTTAAATAGTGAAATACGTTATAGCTATGGGGCGCCAGAGGGGCGAGGTAAGCTAGATTTAGCTTGGCAGATTAAAGACCTAACTTTCGATAAGTTAGAGGATATTCGAGCGACAGACAGTGACTTCTATCGTTATGTGAAAGAGCAAGAGTGGCAAGAAAATACCATAACGGCAGAGTTATTTGACCAATATTCGTCGCGTACACGATTTCGATATAGCTTGATAAGTAATTTACGAAAATACGATGTGAACCCAGCTAAAAACTCAAATGAGCATTATGCCCTTATTGGTCTGAAGTCACATCGAACGGGAAAGTTGACGGTAGAAGCTGATGTAGCCTGGTTGTACAAGCGTTTTCCTAATAACAGTCAGGCGCAATCATTTAGTGGTTTAAACTGGGATGCCAACATAAATTGGAAACCAGTAAAACATTCGGAATGGTCACTGTATGGCTGGAGAAGAGTGAAAGACCCAACGGAAGAAGGAGGGTATATCCTTCATACTAAAATGGGTGTGTCGTGGAAACATCATTGGTGGGCCGAGCGGTTTAGTACTACGTTTGACTATGGAAGGGAAGCGGATAATTATCAGATTCAACAGAACGATAGAAAAGATGACTTGGACATTGCATCGGTCACTTTGGGTTATGATTTCCGGCCATCGATAAGGCTTGAATTGAATTATCAATTTGCTCATAAACGTTCGAATTACGATGAAGTCGTATTTTTTATTGGAGACGGCTCTCAACGTCCTGTGATACGCCAACTTGGCTATGACAAAAACACAATTGGATTGACGCTAAAGGTACAAATTTAGAAATGAAGAAGATAAAGGGATGCCTCGCAGGCTGCTGTGTGTTGATAAGTAGCATAGCTTTCTCGGCAATGGCAGCAGAGAGCACGACAGCCGATAACATTGAAGCTTCAAGTGACGCCGTAACGACAGCCAGTCATAGCAAGCAGGTCAACACGACACCAGCTAATGCTGAGGTTAGAGAATACCTTTTAGGGCCCGGAGACATGATTCGAATTTGGGTTTACGGGGAGAAGGAGATGTCCATGTCTTTGAAAATAGGCAAACGTGGCGCGATTAACTTCCCTTATATTGGTCGTGTGCAACTCTCAGGGCGAACGACAGACTCAATTGAGCACGATATTGAAACTCGATTAAAAGCTGGATTTGTACGATCACCAATGGTGACGGTCACAATGGAGCAATTTCGCAAGTTTTTCCTTCTCGGAGAAGTGGAAAACCCGAATGGCTATGAATACGAACCACAACTCACGGTCGAACAAGCGATTGCCATGGCTGGTGGCTTCACCGACAGAGCGGATAGGGGGGATATCAATATTCGCCCGTCGGGACAAAAAGACCTGATAAAGAAAGTCGACATGACAGACTCAGTGTATCCGGGTGATGTTGTCATTGTAGAGCAAAGCTTTTTCTAAGATGAGAGAATCAATGGTAGAACGTGGTAAGAGCCTAGAAAGTAATGTCAACTTTGCGCCGTTTTTGACAGCGCTGAAAACTCATGGATTAAAGTTAGTACTGTTAACGGCCATAGTGACAGGGCTGAGTCTGCCTTTGATTTGGTCAATGACGTCGAAATATGTTTCTACCGCCACGGTATTAATCAAAGCGCAATCTGATAATGCTTCGCCTATCGAGCCAATTGAAGACTACGATTCTGCGCGTTCCCAATATTATGAAACTCAATTTAACCTCATGCAATCTAGAGTCGTGTTGGCAAAAGCCGTCGGCGATTTGGCGTTAGCACAAAATGAGACGTTTAATGGCGCAACACAGGGTGACTATGGAGACTGGTCGTTACCAAAAGAGCAGCGTATTAATAATGCGATAAAAGAACTTCGACGCCATTTAACCTTCACCTCGGTTCGTTTAACCCAGTTGGTGTACGTATCATATGAATCAGCGAACGCCCAGCAAGCGTCAGAAATTGCAAATGGCGTAGCGCAAGCATTTATTGACTATACGGTTGATCAAAAGATAGCAAAAACTCAGCAAGCAAAAATTTGGAATCAGCAACAGCTTGATCTACTCAAAGGACAAATTGGCGAGCAAAAGAAAGAAATCGATGCTTTCTTACAGCGTGAAGGTTTATTAACTTTTCGTGGTGTTGATGGGTTTGAAACAGAAGAGCTGGGGATTATTACTAATAAGCTTGCTGATGCAAAAGAGCGCCGGTTAGCGTCCCAAGCCAACTACGAGCTCGTGAATAAATATATGAAGGGGAATACGGCAGATCTTACATCATTGCCTGATATATCGTCCCACCCTCAACTTCAAGACTTAAGAATTGCCTTAATACAAGCGAAAAGAAAGCTGTCTGATTTAAACCGCCGCTATGGACCAAAGTACATTAAGGTGCTTGAAGCGAATGCTGAAATTGAGGTTATCCAGAAGCAAACGTTGCAGTTACTTGATGAATTAAAGCTAGGTTTGCAGCAAAAATATCAAGCGGACCTAATCAAAGAGAATCACTATAAAGCGCTGTTGGCACTGCATAAAAAAGATTTTTTTGAGTTAGCCGATAAGAAAGAGCAGTATGACGGTCTGATGGCCGATCTTAATCAAAAACAGTCACTCTATGAGCAGCTCTACTTACGTACGATAGAGCATACGCTTAATACCAGTTATCGTGAACAAGATGCCGAGCTCTACGATCCGGCGGTGGAGAGTGAGCGCCCTGCGAAACCGAACAAGCCTTTATTGGTCGTGATGGTGGCAATCATGACTTTGATTATTGGCGCATTGGTGGTTATTGTCCGTGCCGCCACCAAACAAACTATCACCACACTTGCCCAACTAGAATCAAAGCTTGGCTTGAAGCCGTTAATCGACCTTCCAAAATTTACCAATGAAGCTATGCCGACCTGGGCATTAGGTCAGCAAGTCATTTCTCATCAATACGCTCGTGAAATCGCCAACGGAGCGAGTACGGCATTAGCTTTGTCACACCCTAATAGTCAATGTGTCGGCGTGGTTTCATCATATAATTCCGAAGGTGCGACCCTGATGGCCCTTTTGCTCGCCTCAGCGACCAGTGAAGTGAAGTCAACCCTGTTGCTAGATTTGGATTATCGTGGTCAAGCAGAGTTTAGCCACGATCTTATCGCTGAAATGTGTGATCAAAATGAGCAAGACAAATCGATTGGTTTTGGTGAGCTTGTGCGTAGCCAGTTACATGTCACTTCGTCGGCTAGCACATCTAACCTTCCCAAGTCGTTGGAAATTCAGGATGTCATCATTCCGCTGTCAGCGGGGTTATCCTACCTTCCTCCCGGTGCACTTGAAGAGTCCCCATTGAGTTTCTTTGCTCGCCCTGAATGCGAAGCATCACTGTCGCAACTTTGTCAGCAGTTTGAGATGGTTATTGTTAACTTGCCGCCATTAAATGACAGTAAGGATGCTCAGTTGTTACTTCGCCATCTTGATAGTCTTATTGTAGTGGTAAAAGCAGAGCAACACTCCGCGAGCGAATTACGCTTGCAACTAGATAAAGTAACCTCGAATACGAAGAGTTCAGTTTTTGGTGTCCTTAATCAGACTCTCGATGAGTTGGTCGTCGGGGAGGAGTCTAGACGTTATATAGAGCAAGGAAGTACCGAGCTACTCAAGGTTGAGGAGGCCTAGTGAGCCTGCTAAAAAGCATCTCAACGATTGCTAGTTCATCAATTCTGTCTCAACTTATTGGTGCAGGATCGATATGGCTTATATCGCACTGGTATGGAATGTCGGATGTTGGTTCATACGCATTAACCTACAGTATAGCCTTGATTGGTGCGCAAGTTTGTACACTCGCGACGCAGTTGTTGTTGCCAAAGCAACAACTGAGTGCGTTGGGGCAAAATGCGTCGTTTTGCTTGTTATTCAGTTTTGTTCTTTCTTTGCCATATTCTTTTGGCGTAGCGTGGTTTTTTGACCGCCCAGTCATTCAAATGCTGATGCTAACGCTTGCGCATGCCTGGGTACTGATCTCCGAAAATCTATTGCTTAGAGATGAAAAAATGACTTCTCTGGCGTTGCAGCGTACCGCGATCTCGACGTTAGTTCTGTTACTTATTTATATGACTAATGACCTGAATACCTTTTACTGGTGTTGGGGGGCAAGCCTATTATTGTCGATGGCGTTATTTATTGGCTACTCACTCCCGAAGGGGACTCTCACTCGTCGTCAATTTTCGCCCGCTTCGTTGAGCGCTTTTTACAAACTACATAGGCATCATATTACCAAAGTAGGCAGTGCCGAAGTCCTTGCTATGGTCAACAATAATTTGCCCGTTATCTTAATTAATGTCTGGTTCAGCCCAATAGTGGCAGGCTACTACGCGGTAGTGAGTCGCTTTTGTTTGGCGCCTATCGTCATTGTCGGTAACGCAGTTCGAAACTCAATCTTTTCAAGTTGGTCAGTCGATTTTCGTCAAAACCATTTCAATTATGCAGAGTTCATTAAGGTACGGCGATTGCTGTTTGGTTTTGGAGTGATTGCAGCACTAGGGGTATTTGTTTTTTATCCGTTAGTCATGCAACTTGGTTTTAGTGAAGAGTGGGTCGCATCAGTACCAACTTCTCGTTATATGCTTCCTTATCTATTTACGGCACTAGCAGTGTGTCCATTGACGGTACTTGAGCTTGTTTATGGCTCACCAAAGTACTTTCTTCGAATTCAGATCGAGCAACTGATGGTAGTTTTACTGGCGTTTGCTGCTCTGCCATTTTTTGTCAGTGATTACGCGTACTCTGTGATGGCATTTGCTGTGTTATCTACGATTCGTTATGGCTTTATTTATCTTAAGGTGAATAAAACGGCAACCCGACTGCGAGAAACAACGGAGGCGGTGTGAGAGTAAACAATGGAATGTTCTTGCAGGCCTATACGTTACTCACCCTTGTTGTGTGTGGGCTCGTTCAATATTTAACGGGTGTTGGTGCGGTACTGTGGTTACCGTTTATCGCCGCTTTTGCAATGGTGTTGCTTTTACTGATGCAGACCACTTACGAAGGCCGTCGCTTGGATAACATGGAAAAGATCTTGGCGGTGTTATTAATTGGCATGTATGCGCTAATTTTAGTATCGACATTCCTACAAAATGGCCTGACGGTCACGATTGTGGGCTGGAAAAATGAGTTGGCTCTGTCACTGGTTTTCTTATGCTTACTGTTTGGTTTTATTAGGGAATCTCAGCTTTATCGGTCTGTCCACTTCTTGTATTGGATTTTTTATCTGCAATTCCCCGTTATCCTGTATCAAATCTTAATCGTTGTGCCGCAACGCGTCGCATTCAAAGGGGAGTTTGAAAAATGGGACTCCGTGGTGGGCACGTTTGGTGGTGACCCTATGGGAGGCGGTAATACCGCTGCACTCGGTCTGTTCTGCTTGCTGATTATGTTACTCAAGCTTTCTGAATTCCGGCATGGCGTGATTAGCCGCCTTAATATGGTGCTGCATATTATTGCTGCCTTTGTGTTGTGTGTATTGGGCGAGGTAAAGTTTGTGATTTTACTATCACCGCTATTGATGATTTTTGTTTGGCTCTGTCCTAGTTATGTCTATGGTGTCCGGCAGAATGATATAAAGAAAGTCATACTCATGGTCAGTGCAATGGTGTTGCTGATTCTAATGGCGATTGCTGTACTCGCCGCATCGTACGCCACCGCATTTGATACCGACCCAGAGCATAGCGCTCTCAAAGTATTTTGGGACTCGTTAGAGTACATTTATGATTCGAGTTATGTCTTGCCCACGGGTGAATTAGGCCGGATGACGACCTTATTCTTTTGGCTGGATAATAGTCAGCTTTATGGTTGGTCTAGTGTGTTTTTTGGTTATGGGTTAAATGCAACCAACCATGGCAGCTCGGTTGCTCCGGGGTTTTTGAATCAAGTGTTTAACGTGCTTTTGGATTCTACGTCATTAAGCATGATGCTGTGGGAATTTGGTATCGTGGGTTTAGCTTTGTTTTTAACGTTAGTTCTGTTGGCGTTGAAGGCCTCTATGCCCAAAGAAATGCTAAAGCGTCAGCAATTATCACCTCAAGACTTACAATTAGCGTCATGGCAACCGGCCTTTATCGCGTTTAGCATTGCAGGTTTATTAAGCTTGCCGTATAGCCAAATTTTGATGTTGGTGCCAATGCTACAATTTCTGTTTTATTTTTCACTTGGCGCAAGCCTTGTTATTCGAAAGTCAGTCTACCAATCGGGAGAGCGTTTATGAGTTCTTTACCCAGCATTACCGTCATTATTAAAACCTTTAATGAAGAACAGGGTATTGCGGCGACCATTCAAAGTGTTCAAGAACAGCTCAAAAACTACGACTACGATGTGATTGTCGCAGACAGCTTATCGACCGATAGCACGCAGAAAATAGCGTTAGAACATCACGCCAAAGTCGTGACGTTGATTGAACCAGAAGACCGTTGCTGCGGAGTGGGCCATCAGCTTGGATATTTGCATGCAACGGGTGACTACTTGCTGTTGCTTGATGGTGATATGCGCCTACAAGATGGTTTTATCGATGCCGCTATTACATTCTTAGAAAATGAACCTACTTATGCTGCGGTCGCCGGCACAGTGGAAATGGATGAGGCAAATAGTTACGAATTCAAATCTCGGAAACAGCGGCATCACAAGATTTACCCTATCGGTGATTGCGGGCATTTAGCTGGAGGGGGCGTTTACCGAGCGAGCGCGGTTAATGACATTGGTTATCTAACACACCGTACTTTACATGCCTACGAGGAGTCGGAGCTAGGTATGCGCTTACAACAGGCAGGATATAAGTTGCAGCGATTAGACACGCCTTTCTTTCATCATACGTCTTACGACATGCCAACGTTGGAATTGCTTCGTTATCGTTGGAAGAGAGGGTACTTGTTTGCCTCTGGGGAATTGCTAAAGAGTGCCTTTGGGCAACCACACTTTCAACAGGCAGTGCGAGTGGTTCGTAATGAGCTTATCTTTGCCTGCTACCTTGCGTGGTTAATCTTAGTTTTGTTAGTTGGAAATAGCGGCACGCTTGCCATCAGTCTATTGCCGATGGCGATTTTCTTTGTGATCAAAGTTATTAAAAATCGTTCGGCTAAAGATGCGGCGTTAAGCATTGTCAATTTGACGGTGTTTGCTGCGGGGTTAATTAATGGCTTGTTTTTACCTAATAAAGACCCAAACCAACCTCCAAAGCACAAAGTAATAGAGCGAGAATCATGATGAAAATTTTGGTGGTGAACAAATTTTTCTTCTTGAAAGGCGGGGCGGAAACGGTTTTCTTTCAAGAGCGTGACATGCTAAATGAACGGGGTTTTTCCGTCATAGACTTTTCAATGGCTCATGACAATAACGTCTCATCTTCCTATAGCGATTATTTTGTCAACAATGTGGATTATCACGCTAGTGATAGCAAGTTAGGTGCCCTGAAGACGGCGGTCAGGTTTGTTCATAATCAAGAGGCGTGTAAAAAATTCGCTCAGTTGATTGAAAAGGAGCAGCCGGATATTGTTCATTTTCATAATATCTACCATCAACTCACGCCGTCCATCATTAAAGTGGCGAAACGCGCAGGGTGTAAAACGGTATTGACGGCGCACGATACGAAAATTGCTTGTCCGAGCTACACCATGTATCGCAATGGGCATACTTGTGAGGCGTGCTTAGACGGGAGTGTGCTTAATGCGTTGAAGTATCGTTGTCAGCAAGGGTCGCTATTTAAAAGTGGGTTATTGGTTGTTGAAGCCATGTATCAATCATTGGCACAGAATTACCAATCATTGGATGTCATTGTGTCACCCAGTCAGTTTTTAGCCAATATCATTCGTCGTAAACTGCCTGACAATAGAATTGACGTCATTGTGAATGGTATTGATGAAAATGTGGATAGGCATGATGTGGCCGATCATCGTTACTTTTTGTATTTAGGGCGGCTAAGCCAAGAGAAAGGCGTCGCGACGATGGTGGAGGCTTTCGAACTTTCCAATCAATCTATCCCGTTAAAAATTGCCGGGACTGGGCCGCTCGGTGAGACTCTTGCAAACAAGGGTAGTCATATCGAATGGTTAGGTTTTAAAACAGGCCAGGCGTTGCATCAGTTAATCAAGCAGGCCAGTGCGGTGATTGTGCCTTCAGAGTGCTATGAAAATTGTTCTATGTCTGTGTTAGAAGCGATGGCTTATGGCAAGCCTATCATTGGCGCTAATATCGGTGGCATTCCCGAGCAGGTGCGAGATAGAAAAGAAGGACGGTTGTTTGAGGCGGGTAATGCACATTCTCTTGCATCGGTTATGGACGAATTTTCGTCGCAACCTGAGCTTACGCAGCAATATGGTTTGCAAGCAAGGCAGCGGTTAGAGTCTCATTACTCTTTGAGTTCACACCATCAAAAATTAGTCGATTTATATCAGAGTCTATTAGGTGAACGAGCATGAAAATAACGGTGTTGGGTACTCGTGGAATCCCAGACGTGTTGGGCGGTGTAGAAACGCATTGTCAGCACCTTTACCCACTTATTGTTGAGCAAGGCTTTGACGTAGAAGTTATCGCGCGTTCCCCTTACGTTTCGTATCAGAATAGCCGTTATAAGGGTGTAAAAACCAAGGCATTATGGGCACCTAAAAAAACGTCACTTGAAGCAATTGTTCACTCTACAATAGCGGCGTTTTCAACCTTGACTGATGGCTCCAACGTCGTACATGTGCATGCAATTGGACCTGGACTGGTGGTGCCACTATTGCGTTTGATGGGCAAAAAAGTGGTATTCACTCACCATGGACCAGATTATCAGCGAGAGAAGTGGGGAAAGCTGGCAAAGACCGTACTCAAGTTAGGAGAACGATTTGCGGTAAAGTACGCAAATGAAGTGATTGTAATATCAGAAGTGATCAATGATTTAATTAAACGCGAGTACCAAAGATACGATGCACACCTCATTTATAATGGTGTCAATCCAGCGATTGGTTACTCAAAAGAGACGATATCAACCATTTTAGAGCGTCATCAACTTGTCGAGCGAGGGTATATCGTCGCTGTTGGGCGGTTTGTTGAAGAGAAAGGTTTTCATGATCTTATTGATGCTTACCAAGCATCAGGCCTAGATATGCCGCTCGTCCTTGTCGGCGATACCGATCATGAAAGTGACTATAGCTATTCGCTAAAACAAGCGGCCAAGAAGACTCCTGGTGTGATACTCACAGGCTTTCTCAAGGGTGAAGCGCTGCAAGTCGTTTTTTCTCAGGCAAGATTGTTTGTCATGCCTTCTTATCATGAAGGGTTACCCATTGCGCTATTAGAAGCTATGTCTTATTCCTTACCGGTTGTCGTGAGTGATATCGCACCAAATCGCGTGATCGAACTCAATTCAGACTGTTATTTTCCAGTAAAAGACGTCGCGATGTTAGCGCAGGCATTACAGCAAAGGTGTACGTTGCCACAGCAAGACTATCATCAGTATCTTGCTCGATATGATTGGCACAAAATCGCCAAACAAACGGCGGATGTTTACCGTAAAGCGATGGGAAAGTAATGTGAGTAGCCATCAAATGAAAAGTGACACAATGGAAGAGCCGAAGAAAAGTAGAGCGGTTACCCAGTTTTATCATGTTCTCGATCACGATACACAACAAGACCTAACCGAAGAGCAAAAGTTAGCCATCGAGAAGGCAGTGGATCGTGTAGGGCTTGTTGCGAAACATTCGCTAGATGTTCGCAAAACCTTTCCGTGGTTTGGTAAGCGTTATTATGTGGTGTTGTTAAGTGGCCGCGACCGTCGTGCCACGTCACGACAGGGCGAGTCAAAATGGCTAGTCTACGCAACAACGGCTCTTGTCACGACATTATTGCTGACAGGAGTGTTGCTAGCATTGCTTGCGTTGTATTTGCTAAAGTCTGCTTTGGGTATTGATATTTTTGAAGATTTTTCTCTTGGAATATGGGATTGGTTTCAATCACTGTGAACGTTTAACTGGAGCATAGATGAACAACCGTAGGCAGACTAAGCGGTCGATTCCATACCTATTGGTATTACTTTCTGTTGTTGCGTTTTTTGTTCGCGCAGCAGAGAGTGAGGAAGAAGTCACTTACATAGAAGCGTTGAACACTCCCATCACAAACCCAGGAACAGGTATTGAAGCTTTCCATGATGGCTGGGGAGCGGTGTTAACGATAGCGCAATATCCAGCGTCGGGCATGGGCTACTATCGCTACTACTGGACTGAGTTAGAGCCAAATGAGGGAGAATATAACTTTCCTCTTATCGATGCTTTGCTGACAGAGCAAACTGGAATAGCACGTAAGGTGGCGCTGAGGTTTATGGCGCTTGATGAACCGTCTACGGGAAGTAAAATCCCTCAGTGGCTTATTGATAAGGGCATTTCAGGCCAATGGGTCGACAGTAATAAAACGTTCGTGCCGGATCTTGATGATCCAACGTATTTATTTTATGTCGAAAGGTTACTTAACGCATTTGGTCAGCGCTACGATGGTCACCCGCAATTGGCTCAAATGGATATTGGGATGGTGGGTTCTTGGGGTGAATGGCACAACAGCAACTTTACAGAGCTAGAGCCACTATTAAAGAAATACCCAACTCAATTGTTAAATAAATACGTCGACATGCATTTTGATGCTTTTCCAATGACGGCAAAGTTAATGTTGCTAAATGGTGGCAAATCCCTTGCTTACGCCGTTGAAAAAGGCGCAGGTTGGCGAGCAGATTGTTGGGGTGATTGGCATAATTTCTCCACAACGTGGAGTCATATGAGAGATGACTATCCCTATCGTATTAAACAGGCGGAATTGGAAACGCCATTGTTTTCCACAGCTTGGCAGCGTGCACCCGTGAGCTTTGAGGTGTGTGGTGATATGCAAGGATGGTTGGCTGATCAAAAGTACACTAGAGCACAGGTAAAGGCGTCACTGGATTGGGCGATCAGTCAGCATGTGAGCAGCCTTAATCTAAAATCGAAACCCATTCCGGAGCAATATCGTGATCTGTTGGATGACGCGTTATTAAAAATTGGTTATCGCTTTCGAGTTGATACCTTTCGCCACCCGTCGCGCTTAGAGGCTGGCCATGAGTTTACTTTTGAAACGCAGTTCATCAATGAAGGTGTGACTCCTACTTACCAAGCTTACTATGCCTATTTTCGATTGGTAAATAGTGATAACGATGTTGTTTTTCTTGGTCGTGATGATACGAGCACTCAGACTTGGCTTCCTGGTTCGTATCAATCGAGCTTGACGGCTGTATTACCAGAAGGCTTAACACAAGGTCGCTATTATATTGAGGTTGCCGTCAGCGAAAGTCGTGAAAGTGCGCCGTTAAATTTGGCTAATAAGGGTAAGCAGGCTGATGGATGGTATCGCCTAAGTGACGTTGTTGTTATCGAGTAACTCCAACATGTGTTGCTCTATACACCACCTTATCGCCGAGTTTTAACGATAATGGTGTTTTTTGCTGATTTAACTAACCGAAAAGGGCAGAAATAGACTAAAATGTCCGGCTATTATTTTAGCCTGAGCCTTTTAGATTAATGAGCACTATCACCACACCAGCCAACTTTGATGAACTTGGCCTTATACCGCCGTTATTAGCCCGACTTTCAGAGATGGACTATCAACAGCCAACGCCAATTCAGGCGCAAGCCATACCGAGTATTTTGGCTGGACGTGATCTGATTGCTGGAGCAAATACAGGATCAGGGAAAACGGCTACGTTTGCTTTGCCATTGTTACAGCGATTACATGAAGAAAAGCCGTTGATGACTAAAAGCGCGAAAGGCAATTACGTCTCTGGGTTGATTCTCGTTCCGACCCGCGAGCTTGCGAAGCAGGTAGCTGACGCGATTCGTTCTTACGCCGTGCATTTTAATGGCGCGATCAAAACCGTTGCTGTATTTGGCGGTGTCTCTGTGAATACGCAAATGTTAGCTCTGCGAGGCGGTACCGACATTTTAGTCGCCACCCCAGGTCGATTACTCGATTTGATTTCCAGTAATGCGATTAAGCTAGATCAGGTAAAATCTCTAGTACTTGATGAAGCCGATCGTATGTTAAGCCTAGGATTCACTGAAGAGCTGACAAAGTTGCTAGCATTAGTGCCAAAGAACAAACAAACCTTATTGTTTTCAGCTACGTTCCCAGAACAAGTACAGGCGTTAACCCAAGGTCTGTTGAATAATCCATTAGAAATTCAATTACAAAGCGCTGATGCGAGCACTTTAGTGCAACGCGTATTTACGGTTAACCGTGGTGCAAAAACGGCTGTACTTGCCCATTTAATCCAACAGCATCAATGGCGACAAGCGCTTATTTTTGTTAATGCAAAGAATGCGTGTAACCACTTGGCTGAGAAACTATCGAAGCGCGGCATTACTGCGCAAGTCTTCCATGGTGATAAAGGGCAGGGCGCACGTAGTCGTGTGTTAGAAGCATTCAAAGCGGGCGAAGTGGAAGTGCTCATTGCTACTGATATTGCCGCTCGTGGCCTCGATATTGAAAAACTTCCGGTGGTAATCAACTTTGACTTACCAAGAAGCCCGGCTGACTATATGCACCGTATTGGTCGAAGTGGTCGTGCTGGAGAAGTGGGTTTAGCATTGTCACTGATTGATTACGAAGACTACCATCACTTCAAAATTATTGAGAAAAAGAACAAAATTCGTCTTGAGCGGGAAGAAGTCGCTGGCTTTGAAGTAGAGGAAGAATTTAAAGAAGAATACCTTCAACTCAATAAGCCGATGGCAAAGCCTGCGGGAACGGGTAAAAAAAAGAACAAGCGTAGCTAGCTTGGTAGATAGGTGGCTGCTGAATAAACGTCATTTCTCTTAAATTACAAAGCTAATTCTGCCTGTCCCAAGAACTGACCTCCGGTATGTTACTTGGGACATAGACAAAAAGTAGTATTCTCACTGAACATACTTCATAACTCGATGGTATTGCCCAGTGAGAAAACCACCGCTTTGGCACAGTGCACAAGCAACGATGGGAATCGTTGGGTGGATAGGCGTTGCTGCTCTATTAAACCCTATCATTATTGAGAGGACCGGTAGCGGGACTCTTCTTGGTCAAGTCATGGCCCTAATTGGTGGCGCTGGAATATTAGCGCCATTGATCGGCACCATCAGTGACCGATATTCTTGTCATAGTGTGCTACAAAAATTCGGCGTGTTTATTAACCTCATCGCGTTAATTGTGTTGTACTTTGCTGAGACGGCAGCGATTACGTACTGGTTAGTCGGTGCGCTAATAGGCATTGGCTGTGTGTCGTTATTAGTACTCAATCCAACGTTTGTCCTTGCATCGAGCAAAGATCAAAATGAAGAAAGTAAAGGACTGGCGAGTTTATTTCAGTTTCAGTTTCTCGGGGTGGTTTTGGCTGGTGTGCTTATTGCTGTTGCGGGGTATTTTGAAGTATCGAGTAGTAACCAGTTATTTATACTAATGGCGCTGCTTGTGTTGGTGCTCGTTGCGTTGTTTGTCTCCCCGCCACCTAAAATCCACGCTCCTAAAAATGAAGCTAGCCATGACTCCAATGATACCGCTCCTTTGATAGCAAAGAGAGGTAGCCTATTTGTTATGCTGCTGTTTTTGCTGGCGGTATTTTTCTCGATGTTTCTTTCGTCGAATCTTATGGAGTTAGGCCCATTACTCATCAGTGAAGTTTATGATGTTGAAGTGGGCAACTCAGCACTTGGCATGGCGATGTCAGCAATTATTAGTATTTTTTTGTTGGAGTCTGCGGGGCGTTGGATGCAAAAGGTAGGGCCATTCAAAATTTGGTATATTGCTCAAGCCGCTTATTTAGTCATCGGCTCTGTCTTTTGGTATACCGCGGGTAAATCGGTTCCTGCTGCTCTACCTTTAACATTATTAATCTTGTTAATGCAGACGATGTCATGGAACGATATGGTGGTGCCAGCTATAGCCGGTCGTCTTAGCACTAGCTCTCCTGCATTAACACAAGGCTTACTCATGTTTGCGATGGCTGGTGGGTTTGGTGTCGGAACCATGGTGGCAGGGTTGTCGATTGATTACTATGGTTATGCTTCAGTGTTTACTGTATCGCTGGCTGGTATTTTAGCGTCTATAGCCTGTATTGGATTACTTAAGATTGCTACTTTCAAGAATACGCGAAGGCGTGAGCTTAAGGCCTTTTGAGTCGTTGACATGCACGCTTTCCTTTTAATTTGAGACATGGTTTCTGTAATATATAAAACGCCTAATGATGTCATTAGGCGTTGAAATAAGATGATCGCAACTATTTTTGCGTGAATAGAAAGGTTTAACGATCAATCACTTTTTTGGTGATTAGCGCCAAGGTCAGCGTGATTAAACCAAAAATGGCAATCACCCCAAAACCAGCGTCTACTCCAAAACTATCAGAAACGGTACCGATCAACATTCCCGATACTGTTCCACCAAGACCCGCGGCCATATAAGTCAAGCCAATCACCGTTCCTTCCTTGTTAGTGCCACGACAGATAATAGTTTGTGCGGTTGTCCATAGCAGGGACAACCCAAAACCAAATATACCAAACAAAATTGTCGCGTTTTCTACATACATGGTACCAAGAATTAGCGAAATACATGAAATTAGAGAAAATAGAACTAATGTATTGGACTCGCCTAATTTGGTTGTAATCATGCCCCCTAGGAAGCGACAAATAGTAAAAACAAAGCCGAACGATGCCAATATTTTTCCGGCACCCGCTGTTTTCTCTTCTAGTGTCATTCCTGCAATGTCAGCGTTCTGCATAAACAATGGGAAAAAATTGAAAAACGACGCTTCCATCGCGACATAAAAAGTGAAGAAAGACAGAAGGAGTAGTACTTTTTTGTCTTTTAATACCGTGACGGCGTCCGCGACGGTCAATCGATCAGATTCTTCTAATTTCTCCAGCTCGATCGTTGCCATCATTACCATGATCACAACAACTATCGCGGTGATACTAAAGTAAAATAGTCGCCATGTTTGATCGTTGGCTGAAATATAGTTTAATGCTAATGGAGCTGCTATTAGGCCGACGCCAAACATAGCATTACCGACATTAAATAAGGTGCTTGCTTTTTCAGGGAAAACCTTGGGAATGACACTGCATATAGCGGTTAGCATAGAGCCAATACCTAGCCCAATCACTGCATAAAACCCTAGGAAGAAGAGTGCTGAACCCGCTAAACCTGTGCCAACTAATCCCATAACCATAAGGCCAGAGCCACTCAGCATCATTATGCGGATGCCTTTTTTATCGGTGAGGTACCCTGTCACCATTGCAGCGCCTGTGAATCCCAGTTGGAAAATGGACAACAGTGTTCCTATCATCGTCATTGAAATATCAATATCGGCTTGAACTTGGCTTAGGACCATTCCTTTAGTCGTTTGAATTGATCCAAGCAGTAACATCGTCATGAATAGAGACAGATAACAAATTAGCTTGGTTCGAACGTCAACTCTTGATTGGGCTTGTAATGTAATGTCGTTCATAATACTTCCTTATTAAAATGACTTACTGCTTCAAATAGATCGTCTCCAGCCCATCCATAGCAATAGTAGAGTAGTGCGTTTGCCTCACTGCTATTCGCAGCTTTCACCGCTTCGATGAGTTCATCAGCTTCCAAATTCCACATTTGAATACCACTGAAAATGAACGTACCAGGCTGAGACTCAATTCGGACGTGATTATTCATGTCTTTTACAAACGAAATGGGATATCCAAACTCTTTGAACTGAGAGTAGGTAAGCTCGTAAGGCATACTGAACACTGACAAAAATGCACGGAACATGTCTTCACGTTGTTGTTCTGTATCGGCGTAGTGTTCGATTAAACCTTGCACATCTGCACCGCCACCTAATTTGTGATATGGAAAGTGCTTAAGGGCATTAGAATGTTTTGTTAGTTCACGGTAATTTTGACCTAATAACCATGAATATTTTGGTGACCATAGATCGAGCCATAATGTGACGTCTGAGTTTTGTTGCGTTAACGCCTCAACAAAATCAGTAATAGAATCTTGCTTAAACTTGGTCCAAGCTTGAATAATAGGGTCATCTTTAAAATGCTCACCAAAGGGTTGGTAGTTTTTTGAATTAAGCTCTGTAACGTAATAATGAATGCGTTCAATTGTCTTTGTTACATCTATACCTACCTGTTTCATTTTGGTTTTGCACTTATCACAGAAACAGGTGAATAACTGGTCAGGATCGATTGATTCACCAGCCCAATCTGGAAATCGAATTCGGTCAATTAAAAATGTGCTATAGCCATATTTGTTTTTTATTGTCGAGAATGTGCGATTCCAAAATTCGAGCACACCAGCACCATTAGGGCACACCCAATGTTTTTTTACTTGGCCGAGGTAATCAACCACGTGGCATTGGTCTACATTACCCTCGAAATGACCATTAAGGACGTTTACCCAAGGGATCACTTCAAAATTGGTATGCTTTAGGCCAGTGTTTAGTGATTGAAAGTAGTCGTAGTCGTGTGTGACATTTTCAGCTAGCTTTTGGCGAAGTTCACAACCAGTAAAGTCAACGTGAACCTGCAACGTACCATCGCCCATCACCACACTGTTTTTTGGATTGTGAGGTAATATACCGATAGGAACAGGGTTACGTTCAAAAATGCTATTTACCTGAGCAAATATGTATTTGATATCGCCCATGGTATTGAGCCTCTGGGTAATAGCATTAATTCCTTCATCTTCAACATCGTGGCTGTGTATATGTATTCCGTTCATCATAAACCCTCTATAGTGTCACATTAGGTAATAGTTTTAATAATGGATACTTACTGGTAAATCCGATGATTGCTGCGCCAATTAATGGTGCGTTGCCCCCAAGATTAGAGACTTGAATATCGACCGAGACATGTTTGAGAGTATGTCGGTTTACCAATTCTTGTGTACGTGGTAGAAATAAATCGGACGCTGACGCGATCCCGCCATAAATAACGACCTTTTCTGGGTTGGCTACGCTTATCGTGTTGATAATACTAAGGGCTAAATAGTCCGAAAGTTCTTCCAGTAGGCTGCGGGCAATTAGGTTGCCTTGTTTCGCTAAATTGATAACGTCTTCGCCGGTCAGGTTGGAATGAGTCAGTTCATTAAAACGTTGCGCTAACCCCGATCCCGAGCATAGGGTTTCAAGCGCGCCTTTGTCCGCCCAATTACTCGACAATTGATCTCTGGACATGACCATGTAGCCAATTTCGCCTGCTGCATTTGAGTGCCCGCGAATTAGGTTTCCATCTAATACAAGCGCTGACCCTAATCCTGTGCCGATACCGAGTAACACTGCATTTTTTGAACCTTGGCAAATTCCGGATTTTAATTCACCAATGAGCGCAGACCTTACGTCGTTTTCAATAACAACTGGGAGACCGAGGTGAGGGGAAAGGTGTTGCGATAGGTTAAAATTTTCCCATTGAGGTAAATTAGGTGAGCCCCCCAGAACATCCCCGGTGCTAGGATTTACAATTCCTGCTGTGGCAACGCTCACTGCGGCAATTGATGTTCGGTCAATGCTGGACTCTTCGATAAACGAATCAATGTCATTGGACAGCTTCTCTATGAACTTTGCGCGATCAGCAACCTTATAGGTAGCAATGTTTTTGCTGTACACCGGAGTAATAGTCAGGTCAAACATGGACAGTGCAATCTTCGTTCCTCCCATATCAACAGCGACCACATAATTGCCAGTTGGGTTTACTGCTAATACTTTGCCTCTTTTGGTGACGGCATTATTTGCGACTCCAATGTCGTCACCGATCTCGAATACAGCGTTTTCTTTTATTAACTCAGCAACAATCTCGCTGACACTTGGCTTACTCAATCCACACGATTCAGAGAGTTCGGCTCGAGTTGTTTCGGTTATCTCAATTATTTTATTAAGGACAAGAAACTTATTGTTGTTTCGTTGTGTTGCTTGATTAATGGATTGCACATTACACCTCTGTTATGCCGCCTAACTTAATGATGAATAATCATCAATGGAAAGCACTTTTTAAGTGACTAATTAGTTAATAATGCAATATTAAGTTAGGTCACCTAACTTTGCTTTCGAATTGATCACAAAATTTACGCTTAGTGACTTTTGTGTCATTAAGTGTGAGATTACCCACGTATTTGATAGGGTTATAGGCTGCTTCGGGAGAATTATATAAATCGCGGTTTAGTAGAGTGGAGGGGGAGCATGGATACGTTTTAACTAAGACGATGAATTGCAGATGAAATCAACCCAGCATCAGAGCTGGGTTGATGGAGAAATGTTGATTGTGACTGAAACCAACAGCGTATTTAGTTGCGAATTATCATCTGCTCACGCTCAGGACCAACAGATACCATACGAACGGGTACACCCATCAGTTCTTCAATACGAGTGACATAGTCTTGAGCACCTTTAGGTAAGCTCTCGAAAGTACGACAGCCTGTAATGTCTTGTTCCCAACCCTGCATATTTTCGTAGACAGGTTTAAGCGCAGCAGTTTGCGGCCAAATAGGATTCTCCGTATGTTCACCGTCATAGGCGACACAAATTTTCAAATCTTTTAGGCCAGTCAAGCAGTCGATTTTAGTTAATGCAATTTCCGTTGCAGCTTGCAGTTCAACGCCATTTTTGGTGGCGACAGCGTCAAAGAATCCCATGTCGCGAGGGCGACCAGTGGTGGCACCGTATTCATTCGCGCTTTCGCGGAAGTTGTCTTGTTCTTCCATCGCGGTAACGAGCGTCCCCGTTCCAACTGAAGAGCTAAAGGCTTTGGCTACAGCAATGACACGCTCTGGTCGTAGTGCCGGTAATCCGCTACCAATACCTGCGTATGCTGCTGTGACGTTTGACGAAGTTGTCCAAGGATATTCTCCATAAACTAAATCGCGGCCAGCCCCTAATTGAGCTTCAAAAAGCAAGTTTGCGTCTTTGGCTTGCAGCGCCTTTAGTGGCTCTGTTACGTTGCAGATAAATGGACGCCAAGATTGAGTCGCTTCTAACAACCATTCTGTGATTTCTTTTGCGCTTTGAGAGTAGTCACAGTTAGGGTAAAGCGCTTTAAGTTGAGGCATTTTCCAGTCGAGCATAAATTGAAGGCGCTGCTCAAGGACGTCTGGTTGCTTTAACCAACCTACAAGAATGCCTTTTTTCATGACTCGGTCACCATAGGCTGGCGCAATACCTTGTCGAGTTGAGCCGTAAGCGGCATCACCTAAGCGTTGTTCCTCTAGCGTATCTTCAAGCGCGTGGAGAGGAAGACAAAGTGTCGCACGGTCTGAAATGCACAAATTCACGCTCACACCTGCCGATTCTACTTCGGCGATTTCTTCGCTAAGAGCGGCTGGGCTGATCACCATGCCAGGGCCGAGTACAGCGGTACAATTAGGATTAAAAATGCCGCTTGGAAGTTGGTGCAATTTGAAAGTACCAAAATCATTGACGACGGTATGACCTGCATTGTTACCGCCTTGAAAGCGAATACTTGCAGACGCATCTGCTGCCAAAAAGTCAACGATACGACCTTTACCTTCATCACCCCAGTTAGCACCCACAACAACAATAGACGACATAATACTTCTCCTAATTGATTAGGAAATTAGATTACCGCTGTGGAGTAAATAAGGAAAATTAATTATAATTATTAACTTAATAAGAAAATCATATCAAGATATTCTATTTTCTCTACGTGACTACTTATCAGAGGTAACGATGTTAGATATTCACTGGCTGAAAACCTTTGTCATTTTGGCTGAGCATAAACACTTCGGTAAGGCCGCCAATGCACTGCATATGACTCAGCCAAATGTGAGTTTGCATCTCAAGCAACTCGAGCAAACAACGGGCGTAAAGCTCATCGATCGTAGTCCGTTTCACTTAACGCAGGCTGGAGAGCGACTGTTAGAAAGTAGCCAAAAGACGCTACAAGAGTTGCAAGTTTGCCAAGCCGATCTTAATGCTCTTAATGATCTAAACAAAGGCACGATTACTATTGCAGCGAGCGATATTATTTCGCGGATGTTACTGATTAATGCGTTTAAACTGTTTAAAAATGCCTACCCAGGAATGGATATAGTTCTATTAAATACCACGTCTTCTCAGGCGTCTGAGCGAGTAAAAAATGCAGAGGCGGACTTAGGATTTGTTATCTCTCAAAAGCAAACTCAGCCGCTACATTTTGTTGAATTACAGCAAGTTAAATGGGTAGCGTTCGGTAATGACTTTGAAAGATACATAAATGAACAAAGAGAGCTCACGCTTATTCTTCTCGGGCATGATACACGAACGCGAGAGCTGATTGATGAAGCGCTGCCAAAATTAAACTTATCAAACTATCGAGTGATGGAAGTGGGTAGTGTTGACGCGCAAATAGATTGGGCTGAAGCGGGCTTTGGTGTTGCGATAGTGCCTGAATTTGCGCTGTCTACGAAGCGTAATGTCAACACAACAGTAACTCCGTTGCCGGCGTTTCCAACAACGAACCTTGGCTATATTGTTAGGCAGAATCAAATTTTGTCTAAAGCGACGAAGCAGCTTTTAGAGTGGGTTGGCTTTGATAGGTGAATTTGAGTATAGAGCGTGTCAATCTCACTATGCCTGATTAATAAAACCTGTCGATAGGGTTCGCTATTTATATCAAAATTGATAATAATCTAAGTTAATCTTAAGCGATTGTTTTGCTATCGTAAATCGGCTCTATCTTGGCATTCAATCGTTCGCTGTGACACTTTCTGCCAAATAAAGCTCTCATGACTACAAGACAGTTTATCGCGCACTATGTGCGTATGAATCGCAAATCGTACCTACTTGCGATTATTTTTATTTTTCTCGTCAATTGGCTTCAAGTCGAAATCCCACGCTATATTCAGTTGGCTATCGATCTGATTGATGATGCCTCCAATGTTGGTCATCAGCAGCTGCAATATTATGTTGGTATCGTAGTTGGAATGTCAGTCGCCATGGTGGTGGTTCGCATTCTGTCGCGAATGTATGCGCTTAATCCCGGACGGATCACGGAAGCGGCATTAAAAAATACCCTGTTAGAAAAATTGAACCGACTACCGAACAGTTATCACGAAAAGTTTGCCTCTGGAAGGTTGATATCGATTATGAATAACGATGTCATGGGCATTCGGCTGCTATTCGGTATTGGCTTTCTCCAGTTCTTCAACACCATGTTCGCGTTGTCGCTTACCCCCTTATATATGTGGCGAATTTCACCAGAATTAACCCTCTATTCTGTTATCCCTATCTCTATAGCATTTGTGATTTTTCGTGTTGGATTTACTCGTATGAAAGCACTTCATACAGAACACATGCACCGCCTTCAAAACCTGTCGGCGCAGCTAATGAGCTACCTTTCAGGCATTGATTTAATCAAAAGCCAGCGAATGTCTTCTTGGGTGACGGCAGAAACGGAAAAACTCAACCAACAACTGTTGCGATGTCGCATGCGAATTACGCGTATTCAAGTGTTTTTCATGCCAGTTTTGGATTACGCCAATGATGTGATGAAAATTCTTATTCTGGGTCTTGGTGGTTATATGTTGATGAATCAGGAACTGACTCTAGGTGAGATTACGGCATTTTTGACCTATTCCGTATTACTGGCCATGCCTTTAATGCAGTTAGGGCGCATAGCGACGATTTATCAACGCGGCGTGGTAGGGATTCAAAGTGCTCAAACCATTCTTAATGCTGATATTCCTGATACAGATAAAATGGCGCTTTCGCTTGATGGTGTTGAGCAGTTGAAAGGGCAAACGTTCTCTGTTCGTAACCTCAGCTTCCAATACCAAAAACAGAGTCGTCTCATTCTTGATGACATCAGTTTTGATATTCCTGCTGGTAAAAAGGTCGGTGTACTGGGAGGGATTGGCGCTGGAAAAACGACATTAGTTAATTGTCTCAATCATCATCTTGATATACCGAACAATAGTGTGTTTCTTGGTGGCAAAGATATCACAAGCATTTCTCGACATGACCTGCGACGTTATATCAAAACGGTCACGCAAGACCCTTATCTATTTTCAGCAACGGTTGAGGAGAATATTCGATTTGGTAGTCCACATAGTGACGTAGCTAAAGAGCAGGTCGATGAAGTGCTTGCCTTAAGCCAATTAGCCTCGGATGTAGCGCGATTTGAAAACGGCGACCAAACCTTAGTCGGTGAAAAAGGCGTTATGTTGTCCGGAGGGCAGAAGCAACGGTTAAGTATTGCACGTGCGCTGCTAAAGCCTGCCGATCTCATCATTATGGACAACGTCCTTTCCGCAGTCGATTACGACACCGAGCGCAAAATATTGGATGCTCTTTTTCAGAGATTGAAACATCAGTCTGTTTTGGTGGTTTCTCATCGTGTAAACGCGTTGGAGTATATGGATGAAGTCATCGTTCTTAATGAGGGAAAGATCATCGCCAAAGGTGATCATAAAACCTTATTAAAAACCTGTCCGTATTACTACGAAACATGGCAATTGCAGCAGAATGAAACGGAGGTTACCGCATGTTAAAAGGCGTTGACGTAAAGTACCTTAAGCACTTTTTAAAGTTTGCAAAAAGCTATAAAAAATCCGCGTTCATTGGCATTGCTATGTTGCCACTTTCGGTTATTACTAGTCTGTTGTTTCCTTGGCTTATCATTCAAATTATCGATGTTCAATTTAGCCAAAATGACCTAAGTGGACTATTGCAGTACGTGGTTTACCTAGTTCTAGTGCTCATTGCCAGCTACGTGGTGGATACCACTTACGCCTATAATTTGCGTAAAACAGGGCAGCATACAATCACGGACATGCGGTCGGTGTTATTTGCTCGAGTCCTTAAACTACCACGCAGCTATTTTGATACAGTCCCCGCAGGTGTCACGCTGTCTCGCCTTACCAGTGATTTAGAAACGATAGGCGAGACTTTTGTTCAGTCTGTTGTTGGATTGGTTAAAGACTCCATTAACACCATCGCTTTGCTCGTAATGATGCTGTTCATTGATTGGAAATTGACCCTGATTGTTTTAGTCGTTATGCCGCCTGTGATGTATTTGACAGTTCGGGTTCGAAACAAATTGCGGGCGATGCATAAAATCACTCGTTCAGCGTTGGCAAGAGGCATTGGTTTCTTGCAAGAAGTACTTCTTGGTATGGATACCGTTCAGATGTATCGAGCGGAAACGTACGTAGAACGTAAATATCATGGGCACATCGATGAATTCTTAGTGGCACAAAAGAAAATCAATAAATATGATGCGATTTTGTTTTCCTTCATTTCAGGTATCACCTCAATCACCATTGCATTGATGATTTGGTATGGTTCTGAACAAGTGTTGCAGGGAACCCTCACGCTTGGTGTGTTGATTGCGTTTATTAATACTCTAGAGAAGGTATTTGTCCCTATTCGTGATTTCACGTCGCAAATCGCCTCTATACAAAGCTCGTTTGCGGCGTTTGACCATATTGAGGAGCTTTTCACTGAGCCAACAGAAGAAGAGGGACGAGATCTTCTTGCCAGCCATCAGGTAGAAGAATCGCTGAAAAACTTTGAAAGTTTAGAATTTAACAATGTGAGTTTTCGGTACAAACCTGATTCGCCATACGTACTGAAAAATGTATCGTTTGTGTTACAGAAAGGGCACCAAATCGCCTTGGTAGGATCAACGGGATCGGGTAAGTCAACCATCATGCGTTTGATATCAAAAACTTACCAAGATTATGAAGGCAGTATCTTGTTGAATGGGATTGAGTTATCGATGCTTTCTAGTGACGATACTGCGCATCTCTTTTCGATGATGATGCAGGATGTTCATCTGTTTGCCGAAAGTGTTCACTTTAATATTGCCTTAGGTAAAGCTGGTATATCACGTGAACAAGTAGAGCAGGCAGCGCAATATGTTTATGCGGACAAGTTCATTGCACAGTTACCAAAGCGTTATGATTTTTTGCTTGATAAAAATGGCTCAAACCTTTCAGTGGGGCAAACGCAGTTAATCTCGTTTGCTCGTGCTATTGCCCAAGGTGGGCAAGTGATGATGCTTGATGAAGCAACGAGTTCGGTTGATTCTATTACAGAAGATCTTATTCAAAAGGCAATGACACGCTTATTCGAAGAAAAAACGGTAATTGCCATTGCTCACCGCTTAAGTACGGTTAGGCATTCGGATAAGATTTTAGTGTTAGAGCAGGGGCTAGTGGTCGAGCAGGGGAATCACCAGCAACTGGTTGCTATGAATGGTATCTATGCTGGGCTATTGAGCGAATCGATTGTCGCGCCGCATTTGACAGAATAATGATGCGTGTCTAACTGAATGATTAAGCGTATTTAACGGAATAGTCATGCCAACGAGTGACGCTGACGTGGTTGTGGGCTTTGGGTTTTTAATTAATATAAGTGTTAATTATTTGTAACTGACCTGTCATAAATACAGGGCATGATAGCGGCCAGAATATCAATATGGCCATTTGAATGGCCTTTTCTTCAATAGAAAGGAAGTCACTGTGAAGCTATTTAACCAGAACCATGACCAGCGTCCGTTAGATTGTGAACCTGAATTCAATAAATTTGTTGATGCGGCAATGTCTCGTCGACGTTTTTTAAAGGCAACGGGAGCCGCTGGCACGGTTGGTTTTTTTGCAGCCAGTCCCGTGAGCCAAGCTATCGCAAGGACCAAACCAAGCCAGTCAGCACTATTGGGTTTTGACGCGATCGCAATTTCTACCGCGGATACGATAGAGGTGCCAGAGGGCTACCAAGCGGATGTATTGATTTCATGGGGTGATGCGATTAAGAAGGGGGCGCCCGCCTTTAGTCAGTCGAATGACTCAAAAGCGCAAGAAATGCAATTTGGTGACAACAACGACGGCATGACTTTTTTTCTGATTTCAGATGACCGAGCGGTGCTTGCTGTGAACAACGAGTACACCAATAACGAGTACTTGTATCAACATCAAGGCAAGAACATTTCTGCAGACGATGTACGCAAAGGGCAAGCTGCTCACGGCGTATCCATCGTCGAGCTCAAGAAGAATAATGGTCAGTGGCAAGTCAACAGCGAGGGACGTTTAAATCGCCGAGTGACCGCGTTTACTGAAATGGAAATGACGGGTGTTGCCGCTGGACACGATCTGTTAAAAACCAATACAGATAAGTCAGGCAAGGCAATACTCGGTACGTTCAACAACTGCGCGAACGGGCAAACACCATGGGGTACGTATCTTACGTGTGAAGAGAATTTTAACGGTTATTTTGCAGATACATCCGATAATCCATTATCAGAAAGTAATCAGCGTTACGGCCTTGGTAAGAAAGACCGAGGCTACGACTGGTACAAGTACGATACTCGCTTTGATATGGCACAAGAACCTAATGAGCCTCATCGCCATGGTTGGGTGGTTGAAATAGATCCAATGAACCCTAACTCAACGCCTAAGAAGCGCAGTGCACTTGGCCGTTTTAAGCACGAAAATGCCGCGCTTACGGTTAATGATAATGGACACGTTGTGGTTTATCTTGGCGATGATGAGCGTGGTGAACACCTTTATAAATTTGTTTCTAAGAATAAGTATGTAGCGGGTGCGGATTCCAATCGAGATCTACTCGAAGAGGGGACGTTATACGTTGCAAAATTTGAAGGTACAGAAGGCGAGCTCAATGGTAAAGGTCAGTGGTTAGAGCTGACTTGGGGTAAAAACGGACTCACGCCTGAGAATGGATTTCCTGATGCCGCATCAGTGATGATTTTTGCGCGCATGGCAGCAACGCAAGTAGGCGCAACAACGATGGACCGCCCAGAATGGGTCGCGGTTCACCCAAGTAATAAATCGGTCTTCTGTACGTTGACGAACAACAAGCATCGTGGTGTCAAAGAGTCGCAACCGATTAATGCGGTGAATCCACGTGAGAAAAACCCTTACGGACACATTGTTCGTTGGAACCCAATGAATGGTGATCATGCATCAGAGCGATTTGAATGGGATATTTATGTCTTGGCAGGCAATCCAGAAGTTCATCAATCGGGGTTAATGGCGGGTAGTAGTAATATAAACAAAGACAATATGTTTAACAGCCCCGACGGTATTGGTTTTGACATGGCAGGGCGCCTGTGGATTCAGACCGATGGCAAATACTCCAACAAAGGTGATTTTGCTGGCATGGGGAATAACCAGATGCTTTGTAGTGACCCACAAACGGGTGAGATTCGCCGATTCTTAACTGGGCCAATCGCATGTGAAATTACCGGACTGACTTTTTCACCGGATCATAAAACCATGTTTGTGGGCGTTCAACACCCTGGCGAAGATTTAGCCGCTTCCCATTTCCCCGATGGCGGGGATTCTGTACCTCGTTCATCGGTCATGATGATTACGCGTAAAGACGGTGGTGTCATTGGTGCTTAAGGGCTGACTAAATGACTCCGAAAACATCGCGTAGCTAAAAGAGAGACACTTCGGTGTCTCTTTTTAATGAGAAAAAATGTAGCTTCTACACGCCAAATGTCGATAGATCCAGCAAAAGGTCAGGGAGGCTCATTGCTTATATCTTCGAATCCTGAGGATACCGTTAGTGTCGGTTAAACGATCATTATGGGTGAAGTGATATTCGTTGCGGAAATGTGTGTAGTGGTGAACCCATATTGGTGGGCAAACGTTGAGCGGGGCTACTTTGGTGGGGGAGACGTTGGATTAGTGACGGTTAGAATAGCATTAGCTATTTGGTCTATAGGTAATTCACGTAAAACGGCGCCTAGTTTTTTTGCTTCACGTGGCATGCCATAGACGATGCTACTTTTTTCATCTTGCGCGAAGGTTTTTGCGCCGGTTTCCTTCATTTTCAATAGACCTGCTGCACCATCTTTTCCCATGCCTGTCAGGATAACACCGACGCCTAACGCCTTTACGTTTTCTGCAATTGATGCAAATAGCACATCAATAGATGGCTTATGCAGATTTACAGGGGGACCGTCACTTAAAATGGTGTAATACACACCAGCGCGCTTTTGGACCAGAAGATGTTTATTGCCGGGAGCAATATACGCATGACCAGACCGGATTACTTGGTCGTGTTGCGCTTCTTGAACCTTTATTGAGCATAAACCTTGCAGGCGAGCAGCAAATGAACGAGTAAACCCCGCAGGCATATGTTGGGCAATCACGATACCGGGACAGTTGGGGGGAAGCCCTTTTAAGATCTCTGTAATGGCTTCTGTCCCTCCGGTTGATGCGCCGATAGCAATCAGGTGGTTAGTTACATCGCCAATAGGTGGTTTACTGTTTACATGATTGGCGCTTGACGTGGTGTTAGGGGGCGGCATTAATGTGGTGTTTACTTTCGTGGTATTTAGTTTCGTGGTGTTAACCGCTGGAGGTGAGGATACCAACTGGCAACGTTCAAATTGCGCGGCGGCTTGTTTGATCTGTTTGATAACCGACAGTGTAAATGAATCTAAGTTGGTTTTCTGTGACTGGTGCTTGCTGGGTTTGGCAATACAGGACATGGCACCAAGTTTTAGTGCTTGTCGTGCAATCAAAGGTTGGCTGTCTATGAGTTTTGAAATAATCACAACGGGCATTGGCCGTAGTGTCATTATTTTGTCTAAAAAAGCTAGACCACTCATGCCGTCAAGTTCAATTGCAAGGGTAATGACATCGGGGTCTATACGTTTTATTAGGGCTCTTGCTTGTTTTGCATCATGGGCGATTGCCGCCACCGTCATATTGGCTTGGCTACTAATGATTTTATTGAGAACTTCACAGGTTTCATGACAAGAGTCGGTGATTATTATTTTTAAAGGCATGTTCACACTCGCTTATACGTCGTTTGCCGTAGCAATATAAACTGACTCTGGTGACCAGAAAAACTTTCCGAGTGACCAAGAAACAACAAAGCGCCTTTTGGAAGATAATGAGCAAACTTATCTAAAAGAGAGCGTTGAGTCTTTCTATCAAAATAAATCATCACATTGCGGCAAAAAATTGCGTCAAAGTTCTTCTTCATTGGCCATTCGCCATCCATTAAATTTAAACGCTTAAAGTGTACGAGCGCTTTAATCTCAGGTTTAATCTCATATATATTGTTGTGCTTATGGGCAATAAAAAATTGATGCTTTTGCCCCTCTGTAACACGCTCGAGCTGGTCTTGCGTGTAATAGCCTTTCCTGGCAATTGACAGTACGTGGGTATTGAGATCGGTGGCCAATATTTTCACAGGCGGCTGGCTTGTCCCAAATGCTTCAACCATAGCCATTGCAATACTGTATGCCTCTTCACCAGTTGAACAGGCCGAGCACCAAATTCTCACTGGATCAGTAACGTTTGAATGCGCAAAGTATTCGTGAACATGAGCCTTTAACAATTCAAAGTGATAGTGTTCCCTAAAGAAATAAGTCAAATTAGTGGTAAGAGCGTTGACGAAATACTCCCATTCTATATGGCTCTCATCATCCAAAAGCTGAATATACTTGGCGAAATTTACGAGTCTGTTCGCTCTTACACGGGAAATTAAGCGATTATATACAAGGTTCTTTTTATTTTTATGTAGTGAAATACCCACTCGGTTATACGCTAAGGAGGCAATAGCGTTAAAGTCTGCTTCGGTATAGTCAAACTGAGTGTTTATTAACATTAAAACTCAGACCAATCGTTGTCATCATCATGGTTGTGAGCGCCAGAAGTTACGTAACTATGCTGGTTGCCTAGATGCAGCTCATTCGCTCCATTTTGAAGGGAAATTTGTTTTTCACCAGTCTCAAACGCAGCAACGTAAATCGCAAGATTAGCGACTTGTTCTTCAAGTGAGCTAGCGGCTGCAGAGCCTTCTTCAACCAAGGCTGAGTTCTGTTGTGTGACATCATCAACCTCCAATATCGCTCTGGTCACTTGATCAATCCCAACACTCTGTTCAACAGAGGCTTGGGTAATCTCCTCGATTAATTGTGCGACCTCTTGAATGGACATGACCACGCCGGAGATTGAGTCTCCCGCTTGAGTGGCCAGCCTTGAACCTATCTCAATTTTTCGTACAGAGGAGTTGATCAGACTTTCTACTTCTTTTGCTGCGGCAGCGGAACGTTGCGCTAGGTTACGAACTTCGGTTGCAACAACGGCGAAGCCACGACCTTGTTCCCCAGCGCGTGCGGCCTCGACTGCTGCATTCAGAGCTAGAATATTCGTTTGGAAAGCAATACTGTCAATAACCGAAATAATGTTCATTACCTCTTGTGAACTGGTATGGATATCAGCCATATTCTCTACGACTTGCGTCACGACCTCTCCACCTTTGAGGGCATTTACCGATGTTTCTTTTGCTAAGCGGTTTGCTTGTTTGGAGTGCTCGGAATTTTGTTTTACGGTGATCGTGAGCTCCTCCATGCTGGATGAGGTGATCTCAAGACTGCGCGCTTGCTTTTCGGTTCTCTGTGCTAAATCTATATTACCAATGGCTATTTCTTTGGTCGCCGTATTGATGGTGTCCGCTGAGACTTTTATATGCAGGAGCATCTCTTTTAGCTTGGTGACCGTTAAATTAGAACTGGTTTTTAGCTCGCCAAATGCGCCTGAATAATCCGCAGTGATCTGTGAGGTAAGATCGCCTTTTGCTAAAGAGGAGAGGACGGTAACGATATCAGTCAAGCTAACTTCACTGATTTCTAACAGGCGGTTCATATTGCTACAAAGCATGGTGAAGAAGGTATTCTTTCCATCCAAAGCCATACGTTGCGAAAAGTCGCCTTTTACAGCGGATTGAATCACGTGTTCAATCTCTCTCTCTACCGCAATTTCTGATGTACGGTCAGCCCATTCGGTGACATAGCCAATTTGTCGCCCAGCTTCATCGATGACTGGGTTGCTAACGATTCTAAATATACGACCGTTAATATCGATCTCTTGAGTTTCTTCAATGTTGGGTGTTGCTTGGTTGGTTAATAGATGGGCGTTGATGGATTGAGTTTGCTGATTTATCGTAACCAACTTAAGCTCGTTGATGTTATTACCTAGTAATGCATTGGCATCAAAACCAGGAGAGAAGGCTTCGAGCTCTTCTTCGGCTTGTTTGAACATATCGATGATCGATGGATTGACGTAGATGATGGTATTTTCACTGTCTACAATCATCATGTTTGTGCTTACGTTATCAAGGGCAATTTTGATACGAGTCACTGCGACAGCTTGTTGACGAAGGCTTTCCATACTATGCGCCAACTGTACTTTCATGATTTTTAACGATTGGAGTACGTGACCAATTTCGTCGTCTTTTTCAACGTTGATTTCAAATAAATAGTCTTGCTTTACAAGCCGCATAAAGTAACGTCGAATGTCGTTTAATCGAGTGTTGATATCACGGCTGAAAATAAAGGCGAAAATGAGATACGCACAAATAAACAATAGGGTTATAACCGATGCAAGGGCGACTTCAAACCAAAATACTTGTTTACTTTGTTCATAAATTTCAGAAGATTGTAGCCGGTTTTCTAGGATTAGATCATTCATGGACTTCTCATAAGTCGCAATTTCGATTATCGAAGCTTGGATGAGCGAACGGAAATCGGCATAGCTGCGGTTACTTTCTTCGCTAGACGTTAAGGATGAGTATATGTCTGCTAGAGATGTGGTGGCTAATAAATCACTCTGATCGACGATGATTTGATATCTTTCAATCTTATCGTTATGTTCTAAATCAAATTTATCAAGAAGAGTGGAGGTAGTTTGCTCTAGCGTAAAAGCGTTTTCTTTAAGTGTTTGACTGACAAGCAGGTTATGCTCGAAGTCATCAGTTAGAAGTAAGGATTGTAAGAGCAGCCTGTTTTCTTTCCATAATTCGTTGATTGTACGTAAACGGCTATATGATTCAATGTGACTGAGATAAAGGTTTTCGACCGCTTCTTTTTCGGTGTATGAACTGTGTATGCCAATACCAAGTACTGTAAGAAGAGAGATAGTGGCGACTAATACTAACCCGAATAAACGTTGCTTAATCGTGAGCGATTTAAGTAGATGAGATCTTTGCTTCTTAACGACTTTTCCCCGTTTTATAATGAAATTACCCTGTTCTCCTTCTTTAAATTGTGAATATTGTATTTTCGCTTGTTCAAGATCGACCTTATTGGGTTTTGAGCGAACCGACATGAAGCCCTGCTGAACACCGTCTTGGTAATAGGGGGTGACGTCAGATTTGACCCAGTAATATCCGCCGTCTTTTTGTCGATTTTTGATAATCCCGGACCAACAATTACCAGAACTGATCTCTTGCCAGAAGTCTTTGAATAACTCTTTTGGCATATCAGGATGGCGGACGATGTTATGTGGACTTCCTAACAGTTCCTCTCGTGAATATCCACTGACACGAACAAAATTATCATCGGCAAAGGTAATGTTGCCCGACATATCAGTGGTCGAAACGAGTATTTCATTTTCTTGAATGAGGTATTCTCTATCTTCATTATTCATGAGTATGGCCTTTCTGAATGTCATGAGCTTGCGAAACGTCATTTTCAATCTGATTAAATAGAGCCATATCTTGGCTGCTCATCAACTTTTGAATGTGAATGAGAATGAGCATGAGCTCGTTTTGAGAGGCGAGACCTTTAATGTACTTAGTGTCTAGTGCACTGGCAAAGTCTGGTGGGGGTTGAACATCGACAGTGTCGAGTAATAACACGTCAGCGACACTGTCCACGACGATACCTACAATTCGGTGGTCAATATTTAAGATAATAACAACGGTCATGTCATGATAGGTAATATCAGACAAGTGAAATTTAATGCGCATATCTACAATCGGTATAACCACACCACGCAAATTCATCACTCCCTTAATAAAAGGAGGCATATTCGCGATAGCGGTGACTTGACCATAGGTTCTGATCTCTTGCACCGTTAGGATATCAATGCCGTAGTATTCTTCACCTAGCCAAAAAGTTAGGTACTCTTTAGCTTGCGTTTTTATGTCGCTGTCAGAGTTGTTCTTGATACTTGATGTCATTGGTATGTTCCGTGTCTATTGTGTCTGTCCGTTGACTATTGCCGTCCATTGACTAATACCTATAGTTTGTAACTATGGTCTATAGTTTGTAACCATGGTCTATCGTGCTTAATCATGGTCTATAGTGCTTCCAAAACTGTATATCGACCGTTTAAATGTAGGTTTTGATAACAGTCTAGGAAATTGTTAGGCAAGTTCTTGTTAGAGTGACGAAATCACTTCAACAGAAGTCACGCGTAGAAAATAATTAACGCTGTCTGACTAAATCCGCGACGTCTAAAATGAGTGAAACACGTCCATCACCCATAATGGTGGCACCGGAAATACAGGGAATCTTACGAAAGTTATTTTCAAGATTTTTAAGCACCACTTGCTGTTGCCCAATTAAGCTGTCTACAAACAATGCAATCATTTTGTTGCCGTGCTCTAGCAGTACGACTATGCCTTCATGCAGTTTTGTCACGTCCGTATCGAGATTGAAAAACTTATGTAGTCGAAGGATAGGGACGTATTCGTCATGAACCCTGATCATGGTTTCGCCGCTGTTGAGCTTTTTAAGATCATCGATATTGGGTTGGATTGACTCCACGATATAGGTGAGAGGAATGATATAGACATGATCTCCCACACAGATAGACATCCCTTCTAATATGGCCAGAGTCAGGGGGAGCTGAATGGACATTTTTGTTCCAACTCCCAGTGTTGAGCTAATCTCCACGGTGCCACCCATACTGGAGATATTGCGCTTCACCACATCCATACCTACACCGCGACCAGATACCGTAGTTACTTGCTCGGCAGTTGAGAAACCAGCAGAAAAAATCAGTTGAAAGATGTCTTGAACATTCATGTTTTGAGGCAAGTTCATGCCATTTTTTTGAGCTTTTTCGACGATTTTCTGCGGATCGATGCCTAAGCCATCATCTTCAACATGTACAATGACGTCGCCTCCACGGTAAACAGCAGAAAGCTTAATTGTGCCTTGTTCCGGTTTATTCGCTTTGGCTCTTTCTTTGGGGGACTCGATACCGTGATCGATACTATTTCGTATTAAATGGGTGAGAGGATCCACCAGCTTTTCCAGTAAACCCTTATCCAGTTGGGTTTGCTCACCTTCTATAACCAGTTTTATATCTTTATTTAGCGAATTCGATAAGTCGCGCACGATGCGGGGAAAGCGACCGAAAACGGTACCTATTGGCATCATTCGTACAGACATGACAGAAGCTTGCAGATCACGGGTATTGCTTTCTAGTTGGTTAAGTCTTGCGGCGAGTAATTCGTTAGCATCTAAACCTAGATCAAAGGTCAGTTTTTGCAGCATTGATTGTGTGATGATGAGTTCGCCGACCTGGTTGATGAGCTGATCCACTTTTTTAGTGCTGACTCGAATCGATGAGGCTTCGTGCTGTTTGTTTCGAAGTCGAGTGTTGGAAGTCCTCTTTCGTTGGGGGGAGGCAATAGGCAGTGTAGTGGTAGGTTGAGCGCTTTGTAACGAATATTGTTGTGGGTGGCTGCTCTGTGAATTGTTGCTCAATGGGTCGCAATTTACGTCCTGTTTATTGTGGTGCCATCGCTTAATTAGGTCGTCAACAAGGTTGGCTTTGATGGGCTTAACCAGATAATCATCCATTCCGGTCTGTAAGCACTTTTGTTTTTCTTCTTCACCGACCATGGCCGTCATCGCAATAATAGTAATATTTTGGTGCACATCACCAGCGAGTCCTTCTCGTATGGCTTGGGTCGCTTGGTAACCATCCATTATGGGCATTTGACAATCAAGCAAAATGAATTGATAAGGTTCACGAAGTGCAGTGTTCAATTTATCTAGTGCTTGTTGTCCGTTTTCAGCGATATCTACCAAGGGATAGCCAAGCTTTTTCAACGTAAAACTTGCGACTTTTTGAATCACTTTACTGTCTTCAACTAATAGGATTTTTAGCGATGACTTTTCAGAATCCGAAAGAGGACATAGAACCGACGTAGAAGGCGCTTTCAAATCCTCGGTTGAGCTAGGTGAGCTTTTATCGCCACGAATCGAGGGCGTATGACGCGAACTTAGTTTGTCTAATGCCTCACAAACTTGTTTGACTCGTTCTTTTGGAACGTCATCTTCATCGTCAAATTGATGGGATATTTTTAATGAATCTAAAATGTCCCCAGCCTGCAAAAAGACATCAATCATTGCTCGTTGTAATGAAATTTGACCGGTACGAAGCTGATCTAAGCGATTCTCAAGGATATGAGTGACGTGGGAAATATCATCAAACCCAAAAATTCCAGCGCCGCCTTTAATGGAGTGTACCGCGCGAAAAATGGCGTCTAATGAATCTGATGGCATCATTTCACTACTACCACTATCACCCTCATTCATTTCTAACAACAGCGACTCCATCTCTTCAAGATGTTCTGTCATCTCTTCAAAAAAGATTTTCTCAAACTGTTGAGTCGATTCGGACATAGTGTCCCTCTAGCGATTAGCTGAATGATAATTAACGTTCACTATCAATGAATATTGATAAAAACGTGAGTAGAGTCTGTTAGCAAGCAGTATGGTAAGGAATGGTTGGTTTTCAAATATTTCCGAAGATTGCAGGTTGATATGGTAAGGGCAACCTACAGCGAAAATGATGAGTCTTGGCATCCTTACAGACTTTTGGTTCATCTAGCTGAACCCATGTTTTGATCTCAGGTTTAATTTCATATCCGTTGTGTCGTGTACATGGACGATAAAGAACGGATGTATATGCTCTTTTGTAACACGCACAAGTTCGTCCCGACGTTCTTTTTTATTCATTGTGCAATGAAATACCCACCTGGCTAAAAAAGCACCAAGTAACAGCGTGAATGTTCGATTTGGCACCATCAGATCAAGTGATGATTACCATCAAAACTCTGACCAATCGTTGTCATTATGATGGTTGTGTCCGCTTATCGTTGCGTACGTATTGTTCTCGCTAAGATGTGATAAATTTGCTCCGTTATGGGTGGAGAGTTGTTGTTCACCAGTATCAAATGTGGCAATGTAAATCGCAAGATTCGCGACTTGATCTTCTAGTGAGCTAGCGGCTGCAGAACCTTCTTCAACTAAGGCTGAATTTTGTTGGGTGACATCATCGACATCCAAAATAGCTCGGGTCACTTGATCAATTCCTACACTTTGTTCAACAGAGGCTTGAGTGATTTCTTCGATTAATTGTGCGACTTCTTGAATTGACATGACCACGCCGGATATTGAATCACCTGCTTGGCTGGCCAGTTTTGAACCTGTTTCAATTTTGCGCACAGAGGATTTGATCAGACTTTCCACTTCTTTTGCCGCGGCAGCTGATCGCTGGGCTAAGTTACGAACTTCGGTTGCGACAACAGCAAAGCCTCGCCCTTGCTCTCCTGCTCGTGCGGCTTCGACTGCGGCATTTAGAGCTAGAATATTCGTCTGGAAGGCAATACTGTCGATAACGGAAATAATGTTCATAACTTCTTGTGAACTGGTATGAATGTCAGCCATGTTCTCGACTACTTGCTTCACGACTTCTCCACCTTTGAGAGCATTCAACGATGTTTCTTTCGCTAGGCGATTCGCTTGTTTGGAGTGTTCAGAATTTTGTTTAACAGTGATGGTAAGCTCTTCCATACTGGATGAGGTGACCTCAAGGCTCCGTGCTTGTTTTTCTGTTCTTTGGGCTAAATCTATATTTCCAATCGCGATTTCTTTAGTGGCGGTATTGATGGTGTCGGCTGAAATTTTGATATGCAAAATCATTTCTTTCAGCTTAGTGACCGTTAAATTGGAACTTGTTTTTAGCTCGCCAAATGCGCCTGAATAATCGGCGGTAATTTGCGAAGTAAGATCGCCTTTTGCTAAAGAAGAGAGGACAGTAACGATATCGGTTAAGCTAACTTCACTGGTATCTAATAGGCGGTTCATATTGCTGCAAAGCATCGTGAAAAAGGCATTTTTTCCGTCCAAGTTCATGCGTTGAGAAAAGTCACCTTCAACTGCCGACTGAATGACATGCTCAATCTCTTTTTCAACGCCTATTTCGGCTGTTCGATCTACCCATTCAGTAACATAGCCAATTTGCTTCCCTGTTTCATCGATAACTGGGTTACTAACTATTTTAAATATTCGGCCATTAATATCGATCTCTTGAGTTTGAACAACCTCAGCAGTTTGCGGGGAATTAAGGTCATTTTGCTGGTTGATTATCACTAGGTTAAGTTCGTTGATATCAACGCCTAATAGATCGTTTGCATCAAAATTAGGTGAGTAGGCTGTGAGTTCTTTTTCGGCTTGTTGGAACATATCGATGATCGATGGGTTAACATAGATGATGGTGTTATCGCTGTCTACAATCATCATGTTAGTGCTTACGTTATCAAGAGCAATCTTGATACGCATTGCCTCTTTGGCTTTTTGACGAACGCTGCCTATTTCGGTTGTTCGATCCGCCCACTCAGTAACATAGCCAATTTTCTTTCCTGTTTCATCGATAACAGGGTTACTGACGATACTAAATATCCGACCATTAATATCGATCTCTTGAGTTTGATCTATCTCAGCAATTTGCTGATTGATAGTCACTAATTTAAGGTCGTTGATGTTAACGCCTAATAGTTCATTTGCGTCGAAATCGGGTGAGTAAGCGGTTAATGCTTCTTCGGCTTGTTTGAACATATCGATGATTGATGGATTAACGTAAATAATGGTGTTGTTGTTGTCTACAATCATCATATTAGTGCTTACGTGATCAAGCGCGATTTTGATACGCGTTGCCGCTATTGCTTTTTGACGAACGCTTTCCATATTATAGGCGAGCTGTACTTTCATGATTTTTAGTGATTGTAAGACTTGTCCTATTTCGTCATTTTTTTCAACGTTAATTTCAAATAAGTAGTCCTGTTTAACAAGACGTGTAAAGTAACGTCGGATGTTACTCAATCGAGAATTTATATCGCGGTTGAAGATAAAGGCGAAGATTAGATATGCGCAAATGAAAAATAGCGTGATAACCGATGAGAGCGCCACTTCAAACCAAAATACATGTTTACTTTGATCATAAATTTCTTTGGATTGTTGTCGATTTTCTTGAATGAGACCAGCAATAGATTGTTCGTAAGTCGCAATTTCTGATATAGACGCCGAGATGAGCGCACGGAAATTGGAATTATTGCGGGTACTTTCGTCACTAGAAGATAAAGTTGAAGAAATGTCTAATAATGATGTCTTTGCCAACTGCTCACTTTGTTTAGCAATAAGTTGGTACTTATCAATTTTAGACATATGCTCTAAATCAAATTTCTCAATAAGTAACGCGGTGAGTTGCTCAAGCGTTAAAGCGTTTTCTTTAAGTTTTTGACTGACGTTAAGGTTTTGTTCGAAGTTGTCAGCCACGAGTAGGGGTTGCAGCATTAGTCGGTTTTCTGCCCACAATTTATCGATGGCAAGCAAACGGCTATACGATTCAACATGGTTGTTGTAAAGGTGCTCGACGGCTTCCTTTTCAGTATATGAACTATGGATACCAATACCGAGCACGGTGAACAGAGACACAGTTGCAACCAATACGAGTCCAAATAGACGCTGTTTGATAGAAAGCGCTTTAAGTGGGTGATCTTTTTGTTTTTTGACTACTTTTCCGCGTCTTATGACGAGATTACCTTGCTCTCCCTCTTTGAATTGTGAATATTGTGCTTTTATTTTTTCAACACAGGCTTTGTTGGGCATAGAGCGTACAGACATAAAGCCGAGTTGAACGCCATCTTTGTATAGGGGAGTGACATCGGATTGTACCCAATAATATCCGCCGTTTTTTTGTCGGTTCTTAATAATACCTGACCAACAGTTACCCGAACTGATTTCTCGCCAAAAGTCTTCGAATAACTCTTTTGGCATATCTGGGTGACGGACGATATTATGTGGGCTTCCCAGTAATTCATCTAGTGGGTATTCACTGACCCGAATAAAATTATCGTCAGCAAAGGTAATTTTTCCCGACATGTCTGTGGTCGATACGAGTATTTCATTTTCTTGAACGAGGTATTCTCTATCTTGATTATTCATGAGCATGGCCTTTCTGAATGTCATGATCTTGTGAAACGTCACTTTCAATTTGACTAAATAGCGCCATATCTTGGCTAGTCATGAGTTTCTCTATATGAATCAATATGAGCATTAATTCATTTTGAGAGGTAAGACCCTTAATGTATTTTGTGTCTAAAGCGCTGGAAAAATCTGGTGGGGGTTGAACATCGACGGTGTCGAGTAATAGCACGTCAGCGACACTGTCCACGACGATACCGACAATGCGTTCATCAATATTTAAGATAATAACAACGGTCATGTCATGGTATGTAATATCAGACAAATTGAACTTAATACGCATATCTACAATGGGTATAACCACACCACGCAAATTCATTATGCCCTTAATATAAGTAGGCATATTCGCGATGGCGGTGACTTGACCATAGGTTCTGATCTCTTGCACCGTTAGGATATCAATGCCGTAGTATTCTTCGCCTAGCCAGAAAGTTAGGTACTCTTTGGTTACCGTTTTTATACTGTTGTCTGAACTGTTCTTGATACTCGATGTCATGATAAGTTCCGTGTTTACTGTCCTTTATAGGTAGTAATCAATGGCAAATGATGTCGACAAAATCCGTATTTTTATAGTTGTAAACTTAGGTATTAATGAATACTGATAAAAACGTGAGTAGAGTCTGTTAGCAAGCAGTATGGTAAGGAATGCTTGGCTTTCAAATATTTCCATAGGTTAACGTTTGATATGGTGAGGGCACTCTGCAATGAAAAATGATAGAGTCCTAGTTGTTTCGATAGGCTTTTAATTCATTCAATTGAACCAATATTTCTATAGAGTCGTGCCATAGTCTTCCTTAATGTTAAGTGCTTACCCTCAAGCGTTTAATGTTAAGGAAGACGACAGCGCTCAACGAGCAAGGAGATTAAATGCTAAATTCTGTAACAGCGAAGGCGGTGATCGATCATGCACTCTTTTTGGGGGCTGATTTCGCCGAGTTATTCGTTGAACATCATCAAACTAACACGGTCCAGATCGCGTCGAGCGAAGTGGATAAAGTCAATTCAGGGATCGATTTTGGTATCGGGGTCCGCCTTTTTTTCGGTCACAAAGTGCTTTACGGTTACACCAATAGCACGGATGAAGCAGAGCTAAAACGCGTTACCTCGCTGCTTGCTGCAAAAGATAAACGCGATCAAATCGCCTCTGCGGGCGCCTTGAACCTAAATCGGTATCCACTTCAACATCCTTGTCGCCTGCCTTTGGGGAAAGACGCGAATTTAGACTCAAAAATTGAATTTCTCCTTAAAGTCGATCAAGCGACACGTTCTGAAAGTGAGTACATCAGCCAATTTATTGGCAGCGTGCTGCAGCGTGAACAACAGGTTTCTATCTTTAATTCTGACGGTCTGCATGTGGATGATACTCGTCATTATATTCGAGTTTCGGGCAATACTGTTGCACAGAGAGGCACTGAACAATCTACTGGTTCGGAAGGCCCAGGTGCGTTAGCGGGCTGGGAGTTTAGCGAGCAAGTGGATGCCAGTGAGCTTGGTCAAGTCATCGCTCAGCAAGCTCTGGTGAAATTAGGGGCGGATGCGTGTCCATCAGGCGAAATGCCAGTGGTGATTGGCAATGGCTTTGGCGGCGTTATCTTCCATGAAGCATGCGGTCACTTGCTTGAAACCACATCGGTTGCGAAAAAGGCGTCGGTATTTCATGACAAGATGGGTGAAATGATTGCTAACACTGCGGTTAATGCTGTCGATGATGGCACGATGACCAACGAGTGGGGATCCATTCATGTTGACGATGAAGGCATGCCAACGCAGCGTACCCAACTTATTAAAGATGGTCAGCTAACCAGTTTTATGGTTGATAGAATGGGCGGAATGAAGACGGGCTATGAGCCCACAGGTTCGGGACGTCGACAAAACTATAAGTTCGCACCCACATCAAGGATGCGTAATACCTTCATTGAAGAAGGCAAACATTCGCTAGACGACATGCTGGCAGGAATAGAGCGCGGTATTTACGCGAAAAAAATGGGTGGCGGCTCTGTTCAACCGGGAACCGGCGAATTTAACTTTGCTGTTCGCGAAGCCTATTTGATCGAAAACGGTAAAATTACCAAGCCTCTAAAAACGGCAACACTGATTAGTACCGGACCAAAAGTACTGCAAGAAATTAGTATGGTCGGCAAAGACATGGCACTTGCCCCAGGTATGTGTGGTTCTGTGAGTGGCGCGGTGCCAACAACGGTCGGTCAGCCTTCGCTGAAAGTAGATAATATCTTGGTAGGAGGCGGTAACTAATGAGTCAAGAACGGATGAGCCAGCAACAAACACTTGTTAACTCGATTGATTACGTGCTGTCGGAAGCGAAACGACAAGGCGCAGAGGCCGATGTAATTGTTAATCGCAATAGCAGCTTTTCTCTTAAAGCGAACCAAGGTCAGCTAGATGAGTATAAAGTGAGCTCTAGCCAAGTATTGGGGGTTCGAGTGGTAAAAGACGCTCGCGTAGCAACCAGTTACTCAGAGTCACTAGAGCAGCCAAGCCTAGACTTAATGCTAACGAATGCCTTACAAAGTGCGCGTTTCTCTAAACAAGATGAGCATCAAAGCATTCGCTGCGTAGAGAGCGTAATTACAACGGATATCGCGGAAATTGCTCAACAAGACACCACGTCAGTAGATGAAAAAATTGCGCTGTCCTTAGCGCTAGAGCAAGGTGTCGTTACGCGCCCTTATGCGACCAGTTCACCTTACAACGGCTACAGTGACGGTGAAGCCCAACTGATCATTGCCAATACCCAAGGGACAATGTGCCAGCACTTTGAACGTTCATTTAGCTGTTATGCGTATACGCTGTTTGAAAAAGAGGGTAAGCAATCCATGGCAGGTAAGGTGTCGGTAGGTCGTCGTTTTGACGAGTTAGACGCGGCATTCTGCATTGACGAGGGCTATAACCTTGCTCGGGATTTACTTGAAGGCGCTCCTGTTGCTACGGGCAATTACTCCGCAATTTTTCACATTAACGCGTTAAGTAGTCTATTTGGTGCCTTTGGTAGTGCGTTTTCCGGTGTCAGCGCAATGAAAGGTATTACGCCATTGGCAGGCAAGCTTGGACAACCTGTGGCGAGTGAGTTGATTACCTTGACTGACGCCGCGTATATGCCAAATGGCATGGCCATTTCAGCTTTTGATAGCGAAGGGTTTGCCACTCAAGATAACGTTCTTATCGCTGCTGGTAGGCTGAATACGTTACTGCATAACAGCCAAACCGCGAGTTACTTAGGCGCAACGTCAACGGCAAGCGCGTCTCGTGGGGCCAAGTCGAGCTTAGATGTATCCGCTAATCATAAACTTATAGCATCAGGTAACAGTAGCGTTTCTGAGGTAAAAGCTGGCGAATATTTGGAGCTTGTTGAATTACAAGGGGTGCATTCTGGGGCGGATGCGGTCAGTGGTGATTTCTCATTTGGCGCGAGTGGTTTCTTATGCAGAGACGGCAAACGGATCCAGCCAGTACGGGGAATTACAGTTGCTGGTAACTTCTACAAAATGCTGCAAGAAGTCGAGGCGGTGGGGGAGATTCAGCTTATCAACGATAGCCGAACCTTCTTTGCGCCAGACATTCGCTTTGCTCGCTTGAGTATTGGCGGTAAATAGCGAGTTATTGCGCGATGTTAGTTACCTAAAGGGGCTCGATTGAGTCCCTTTTTTATTGTCGTGATTGATGTGGTTTGCCAGTTGACTCGCCTTTATCCCACCAGTTTCTATTTTGAATGCGCCTTCAGCTTTTCACGTTCTTGCCATAACTCTCTTCAAAAATCTAAATTGGCAAACCAAGTGTTATGTTATAACATAACACTTGGTTTGGTTGATGTTTGCGCGCTTGGCTGTTAGTCGAGTTTTGCCATCTGTTTGATTATGAGAGAAATATGAATCAGGAAAAAATCTCTGTCACCGTGTTATCAGGCTTTCTTGGGGCAGGCAAAACAACGGTTCTTAGTCATATCCTTAATAATCGTCAAGGAAAGCGAGTCGCCGTGATTGTTAATGATATGAGTGAAATCAATATTGACTCTGCAACGGTTAGGAATGAAATTTCACTGGATTACCAACAAGAGAAACTGGTGGAAATGAGCAACGGATGCATCTGTTGCACTTTGCGCGAAGATTTGCTGCTTGAGGTGAGTCGCCTGGCGAAAGAGGGACGCTTTGACAACCTTGTTATTGAATCGACTGGGATTGCAGAGCCGCTTCCTGTGGCTGAAACGTTTACCTTTACCGATGGCGAAGGAGAGTCTCTCTCTGATATCGCGACATTAGATACCATGGTAACGGTTGTGGATGCGGTTAACTTCTTACATGACTATGAAGCGGCGCAGGATCTACAAGAGACCGAGCAGCACCTGGGAGAAGACGATGAACGCAGTGTCACGGATTTACTTATTGAACAGGTTGAATTTGCTGATGTACTTTTAATCAGTAAAGTAGATCTTGTTTCTCAGGACGATGTCGCAAGACTCACCGCAATCCTAACCATGTTGAATACCAGAGCCCGTATCATTCCAATTTGTAATGGCAAGGTAGATATTGGCGAGGTATTGAATACTGGTCGGTTTGATTTTGAGCAAGCACAATCCGCACCGGGTTGGTTAAAAGAGCTAAGAGGTGAGCATATACCTGAAACGGAAGAGTACGGTATTGGTAGTTTTAGTTACCGAGCTCGCCGTCCATTTCATCCAGAAAAATTTCATGATTTTCTTCATGATACAGAACGATTTGGTAAGCTAATTCGCTCAAAGGGTTACTTTTGGTTAGCTTCCCGCCCAGAGTTCGCTGGGCAGTGGAGCCAAGCTGGAGGGATTGGTAATCATGGTTTTGCTGGGTTGTTTTGGAAAGCTACGCCTATAAATCAATGGCCAACAGATCCAGAAATTCTTAAAGACATTCAACAAAGCTGGGTAGAACCCTTTGGTGATATGCGACAGGAATTAGTGTTTATTGGTCAGGGGCTTGATCAAGTCGCAATGACGCGAGCTCTTGATGAATGCTTATTAAACGACCAAGAAATGTCTGCCGGAGAATCCTATTGGTTGACGCTATCGGACCCGTTTCCGCGCTGGGAGGAAGAAGCATGAGTATAAGCAGCTTGAACATAAGTGCTACAGAGATAAATACTTTAGAGTCAGCCAATGTCGTTAGTGCAACGTCTTTACTAGCCAAAGCGACACAGCCAACCGTTCTCTCCGATATTTATAAACAAGACTACAACCTCGCGGTATGGCAACGTTTATTACCGGCAACGTTAACTCAATCTATTGATGAAATGCTCAAAAATGGCGCGGCGTTATCTGTGGTGGAAACGGTGACACCAGATACTACCGCTGCTTGGCTTCGAAACAAATTGTCTGATCATGCATGCGCAGATGAACTGAGTCAGGATATTGCGTTAATTGTTGATATGTTTTGTTGTCTGTTCGACGTAAACGAAGCGGGATTGCGACTTACCACACTCGATAGTCCAATGTGTCCTAAGTTTCACGTTGATCATTTACCGTGCCGCTTAGTTACAACCTATGCGGGTGCTGCAACCCAGTGGCTACGTAACGAGGACGTTGATCGTAGTAAATTAGGAGCGGGCAGTGTTGGTTTACCCGATCACCAATCAGGTTTGTATCAAAATACCAATGCTATCAACCAGATAGAACGCGGTGACGTTGCCTTACTCAAAGGAAGCGGTTGGGAAGGCAATGAAGATACAGGGCTGGTACATCGATCGCCAGAAGCGACACCAGGTCAACGTCGATTGTTACTAACGTTAGACTTGAGGTAGCGAAATGCGAGAGATTGAAGGCATCATTGTAAAGAGTATTTAGATCAGAGCATTCAGGCGATGTCGGTTTATCGTATTTTGGATTTTCTAGAGAGTGAACATTTAACTCATAAACTAAACGTGTCCAATAAATACATCGTTTGCTCTCATATCCTTTGTGATCACCAGCATGCTTTTCATTTATCCTCTAATAACGAAAAATGACTATGATAAGAAGAAATCCAACCGGACACTTACCTGAGGTGTCAGAATCCGCCTTTATCGATCCCACTGCGATTATTTGCGGCAAAGTGATCATTGAAGCGAATGTTTTCATTGGACCTTATGCTGTGATTCGCGCTGACGAGGTTAACGACAAGGGGGAAATGGACGCGATTGTGATAAAGCAAGATACCAATATTCAAGATGGCGTCGTGATTCACTCAAAATCGGGGGCGGCGGTCATCATTGGCGAACGTTCATCCATTGCTCATCGCTCTATTATCCATGGCCCCTGCGAAGTGTGTGATGATGTGTTTATTGGTTTTAATTCCGTGGTGTTTAATGCGGTCATTGGTAGTGGCTGCGTGATTCGTCATAACTGTGTGGTGGACGGGTTAGACCTGCCAGCGCGTTTTCATGTCCCCCCTATGACCAATATTGGTACAGGCTTCGATTTAAACAGCATTTCTAAAGTACCACCTGAGTATTCCGCCTTTTCTGAGTCTGTGGTTTCCGCGAACCATACCCTAGTGCAAGGCTATAGGAGAATCGCCAATGAGCTCTGATAAACAAGCTATTTCAGCGGTTCCAACCAATATCATTACTGGTTTTCTGGGTGTAGGTAAAACATCGGCCATTGTAGAATTAATGGAACACAAACCAAAGGATGAACGCTGGGCGATTTTGGTTAATGAGTTCGGCGAAATCGGTGTTGATGGCAGTTTACTGCAGGGCCAGAAAAACGCAGAGCAGCGCGTATTTATTCGTGAAGTTCCCGGTGGGTGCATGTGCTGCACGGCAGGCTTACCGATGCAAATTGCACTGAGTCAATTACTGTCAGAAGCTCGACCTGACCGATTATTAATCGAGCCTACGGGACTTGGGCACCCTAAAGAAGTGTTACAAGTGCTATCGACAGAGCACTATCGAAACGTCCTGTCATTGCAAAAGAATATTACTCTTGTGGATGCGCGTCAGTTATCCGATAGCCGCTATACCAGTAATGAAACGTTCAATCAGCAGATTGCCATTGCCGATACGGTCGTTGGTAATAAAATCGATCTCTATCAACCAGGCGACGCGGAAAAACTGCAAGCGTACGTTGCAGACGTCGGTCGCCCGATGACAAAGGTGATATTTACGCAACATGGTGCTATTCCATTTGCAGACTTTGAGGGCGATACCAGTATTCATGAGCACCCACCTCATGCTCACCACCATGGGCACAGTAAACCACTTGCCTCTGAATTACCGATGCCTGAAAGTGGCCTTATTAAAGCGACCAACCAAGGGGAGGGGTTTGAAAGTGTTGGCTGGAGATTTTCACCCAACAAACACTTTGACCGTCAGCGATTAATTAACCTTTTGATCGGGCTGGATGTCGAAAGAATGAAAGCGGTATTTATTACGAAAGACGGCATCTTTGGTTATAACATGACGGTAGATGGACTCACCGAAGTGGAATTAAATGAAAGTACTGAGAGCCGAATAGAGGTTATTTCTGACTACGTGGATTCAGCGCTAGAAACTCAGTTAATTCAATGTGTAGTAAATTAATGTTATCAATGAAGCATGTCACCAGCGGCTTCGTAACGCTAGCTGGTGACATACTGGACTGAAGTTAGCTTGTCAGTTATGAGAGCTAGCTCAAGAGTTCGTTTCGAACAATATCTGCGCCCGCTTTTAGTGCTCTTAGCTTGGCTGTTGCAATAGAGCGGGATAAAGGTGCCATACCACAGTTAGTGCAAGGGTAGAGGTTTTCAGCATCCACAAACTTAAGCGCGTGCCGTAAAGTATCTGCGACTTCTTCTGGAGTTTCAATTGACTCGGTGGCGACATCAATAGCACCGACCATGACCTTTTTACCTCGGATCAGTTCAAGTAACTCCATTGGGACATGAGAGTTATGGCATTCTAGCGAGATAATATCGATGTTTGATTGTTGTAACTTAGGAAACACGGCTTCGTATTGTCGCCACTCAGAACCCAACGTTTTTTTCCAATCGGTATTGGCTTTTATGCCATAGCCATAACAAATGTGTACTGCGGTTTCACATTTCAATCCTTCGATGGCTCGCTCTAGAGTCGCAATACCCCAATCATTAACCTCGTCAAAAAAGACATTAAAGGCGGGCTCATCAAATTGAATAATATCGACACCAGCGGCTTCGAGTTCTTTGGCTTCTTGATTAAGAATTTTCGCAAATTCCCAAGCAAGCTTCTCGCGGCTTTTGTAGTGGTCATCAAATAGCGTGTCTATCATGGTCATTGGACCTGGCAGCGCCCACTTTATTGGTTGCTTGGTTTGTTGACGTAATAGTTTAGCATCGTCGACAAATATGGGCTTTTGACGAGAAACCTCGCCAACGACGGTAGGAACACTCGCGTCATAGCGATCACGTATTTTAACGGTTTTACGCTTTTCAAAGTCAACACCGTTGAGGTGCTCGATAAATGTCGTGACGAAGTGTTGACGTGTTTGTTCACCATCGCTGACGATATCAATCCCAGCGTATTGCTGCTCTTGTAAGGACACACGTAAGGCGTCGTGTTTACCGTCAGTTAATTCGCTTCCTTGCAACTTCCATGGTGACCAAAGCGTCTCTGGTTGAGCGAGCCAAGACGGTTTAGGCAAACTGCCAGCTGTTGAAGTGGGTAATAGTTTTTTCATAATCAATGCCGCTTAGATTTCGTTCATTAAAGAAAATTTTGAGCAGACCACTGCTCAAGTACAATGTTATAGGGCTTAATAAAGTGTTCTTCAGCAAACCTCCCTTGATCAATCGCCAGCTGACTTCGCTCACCTCTGTCATACACGACTTGAGTTAATGAGTGGTCTTGGTTTTTTAAGTTTGGTTGATAGCATTGCCCCGCAGCAGCATTGGCATTATAGATTTCAGGACGGTAGATTTTTTGGAACGTGCCCATCGTGCTAATCGTGCTAATGAGTTCAAGATTGGTATAATCATTGAGTAAATCACCAAAGAAATAGAAAGCGAACGGAGCAACACTGTTTGCTGGCATAAAATAGCGAACCTGGAGTCCCATTTTTTTGAAATATTGCTCCGTCAACGACGTATCATTTGGCTCATATTCAAACCCAAGCACGGGATGTTGATTTTCCGTGCGGTAATAGGTCTTGTTGTCAGAAACACTCAGACATATTACTGGTGGCTTATTAAAGTTTTCTTGATAAGTCGGGGAATTGACGAAATGCTTAAATAATTTCCCGTGTAACTCACCAAAGTTATCAGGAACACTAAATTGTGGTTGATCTTTATTATGGTTAAGGAGTAAGACGCTAAAGTCATAATCTCGCACATAGGAGGAGAAGTTGTTTCCTACTATTCCTTCGCTGCGCTCATTCGTTTTATGGTCGATAATATTTGTTTTTAAAACTTCAATTGAAGGAAATGCCTGACCCGTACCTTCAATATCTAAATCAACCGAAATGATCTCTAGTTCAATAGAGTAACGCTCCGCACTAGGGTTGTCCCAGCTAACTAAGGCATTGAAACTATTGTTAATCATCTTTAACGCATTACGTAAGTTTTCTTGTCGGTTGCGTCCCCTCGCTAGATTAGCAAAGTTGGTTGTGATACGAGTGTTGTCAGAAGGCTGATAATTTTCATCGAGACAAGTACTCTTAATCGTAAAATCAAACTGTGTATTTTCTGTGCTTATCATGATTTATTGTCCCAAATTAGTGTCTAAAATTAATGTTGTTTCGTCTCGGATAGTTTTAATGAAAGCGTGCTATGACCGGAATGACATTAATGTGATGCTGTATTGAAATTGTTGCTTAAGGAATTTATACGGATATTAACGGGTGATGAAAAATGCTTTTACTTCACATTCAATATGAATAATTTTCATGATGAATACTGTTTGAAACTATTTTGTTTTGAAATTAGTATTGTTCGTCGGTTATATGTTTTCTTAAATAAAATATACCTCATTTTTGTGTGGTTTATTTTTGCATACTTATTATTACATTAATTAAAGAGATAAACGGATGAGTGAAATGCTGTTGTTAGTAATGTACTGCTTACTTCTAGGAAGTGGTGTTGGCTTTTTAGCTGGGCTGTTAGGCATAGGAGGAGGGCTGATTATAGTGCCAGTGCTGAGTAGTATTTTATTTCACTTCAACATTTTGCCTTCTGAGCAAGTTGTCGTCGCGGCGATTGCCACCTCCTTGGCGTCAATATTGTTTACGTCTACCTCTTCAGCTCTAGCGCATCACAAAAACGGCAACGTACCCTGGGAGCTGGCGCCTTGGGTTATGGTGGGAGTGGCATTAGGTGCGCTGATCAGTGGCTTTTTAGCCACGCTTTTGCCAGAGCAAGTCGTTCGCTTAGTGTTTGCGGTAAGCGTTGTCCTTATCGCGATAAAGATGTTTTTGAGCAGCAAAAGTGATACCACGAAATCACGAAAAATACCTAATAAAGGTGTGCTAACGCTCCTTACCACAATCACGGGTGGTCTATCTGCCATGATTGGAATAGGGGGAGGGGCGTTGTTGGTGCCTCTGTTGACGTTTTTTTCGGTCGACATGAAAAAGGCAATAGGCTGTGCGTCTGCATGTGGAATTGTTATTGCGCTATGTGGGTCTATCGGGTACATCACTGCAGGTAGCCGTGACTTAGCATTAGCAGATGGATTTGTAGGGTTTGTGTATTTACCTGCGCTACTGGGCATCGTATGTACATCTTGGTTTGCTGCTCCATTAGGCGCGAAAGCAACCCATTACCTACCAGTATCGACAATTAAAAAGATCTTTGCTGGGCTGTTGTTAGTCATTGCTGTGAATATGGTGGCGAGTTAAGTTCGCGGTAATATCCGTGAAGGTGTGGCTTGAATTATATGCCTGTGACAACGCCGTTGTGTTTATGGAAGAACGCGTTAGCAGGTTAATTTTTGGCACACTTGGGTCATGTTACCCTGCTTTTTCCTATCAAAGATGAAACCTTCGATTCTACCTATTGCGCAAGCAAACGTTTACGTGTATTTTCTCGCCACTTAAATTTTAACTAACATTTTGTTGGGCCCTTATTGAACGGATGAGACCCAATAGAGACGAGGAATAGGCATGACCGAGAATACATCAACTGCACCGAGCAGTTGGCTCAATAACGTTTTTTTGATTTCACAACGTGGAAGTAACGTTCGTCAAGAGGTTGTTGCAGGTCTTACGACATTTTTGGCGATGGTATATTCGGTTATCGTTGTCCCTAGCATGCTCGGTGTCGCGGGTTTCGACCAAGGTTCTGTGTTTATCGCCACGTGTTTAGTGGCTGCGTTTGGTTCAATGTTGATGGGTTTTTGGGCCAACCTACCCATGGCCATTGGTTGTGCTATCTCATTAACGGCGTTTACCGCTTTTAGCTTAGTGTTGGGGCAGGGCGTTTCAATACCGGTCGCATTAGGTGCCGTATTCTTAATGGGGGCGATTTTTACCGCCATTACCGTTACGGGCGTGCGCCAATGGATTCTAACTAACCTTCCTGAAGGTATTGCTCACGGTACGGGTATTGGTATTGGCTTATTCTTGCTATTAATCGCGGCAAGTGGTGTTGGCCTAGTCATCAAAAACCCGGTAGAGGGATTGCCAGTTACGTTAGGTGAGTTCACTTCGTTTCCTGTGATCATGTCTATGCTGGGTCTTGCCGCTATTTTTGGACTTGAAAAGCGTCAGGTTCCTGGTGGCATTCTTTTTGTTATTGTTGCGATTTCTGTGTTCGGCCTGATTTTTGATCCTGCTGTGCAATATCAGGGATTTTTTGCGTTACCTAGCATTGGTGGTGAGGGCTCTCTGATGGGGACGATGGACATCATGGGGGCACTCAATCCAATCGTTCTACCGAGTGTGTTGGCCTTGGTCATGACCGCTATTTTTGACGCCACTGGCACAATTCGAGCAGTAGCGGGTCAAGCCAATCTGCTTGATAAAGACGGCAATATTATTGATGGCGGTAAAGCGCTAACCTCAGATTCGGTGTCGAGTATCGTTTCTGGTGCGGTGGGTGGTGCGCCTGCAGCCGTTTATATTGAATCAGCCGCGGGTACGGCGGCTGGTGGTAAAACCGGTCTTACCGCCGTCGTGGTAGGTGTGCTGTTCTTGTTTCTATTATTCTTAGCGCCGATTAGTTATTTAGTGCCAGCATACGCAACAGCACCTGCGTTAATGTACGTGGGATTACTGATGCTAGGTAACGTACGTAAACTGAATTTTGATGATTCAGTTGATGCATTATCAGGTTTGGTTTGTGCAGTATTCATTGTTCTAACCGGTAACATCGTAACAGGCATCATGCTGGGTTTCTTGTGCCTCGTTGTTGGCCGTCTTTTCTCTGGCGAATGGAAGAAACTGAATCTGGGTATTGTGCTTATTACCCTAGTGTTAGTTGTTTTCTATGCGGGTGGTTGGGCTATCTAACGTCTCCTATCAGTAAATTTAGTTGCTATGCCCAGTCAATTGACTGGGCATTTTTTTGCTCTGCGTATTTTTGAGCGTAGGCGTGATGGTGATAGCATGCAGCTCAGTTGTAGCTCTAGATATTTAAGTCAGAATCAATTGTTGGATATTAATGTTGTAGTGGCTATTCAAGTATCGAAATAGAATAAGAGCTCCTGATCGAAGAGAAGGTAGAACCTCTCGTAGTAGCTGTGAAAATGGAAAATTTGTAGAGAATTTAAAATGTGTACTTCTTACTTATGGTCTGTTAAAGATTGGTTTTTTCTAATTTCATGCCTCGTTGCGATTGGGTATACCGCATATGTTGTATGGAGTGGACGACTGGCGGATTATGATTTAGGAAAGCCGATTAGAATCTTGGTTAGAATAATGGCATTGCTAATGTGTATTCTTGCGTTGACTAGTTTGTTTTTTTTCATCTGGGACTCGTACCCCGCGTTGTGTGTATCGTCATCAGCGATGCGCTGAGTCTCGCTATTTATGGGTAACAAAAACTACTTCCTTTCATGGTTAGTTAACTAAGTAACAATTTTTTTAGAATTGGTCACACGTTTTTTTGCTGCAATGCTTTTCATAGAAAGTGAATTTATGCGTTAACTTACAGTTAGTTAGATAACAGCCAAAAACACAAAAGTGATAGAATTTTTCATTATTTGAGCGTCGAAAGTGTAGAAAATGATGTTTTAAATCTGTGAGGACAGTTAAAAATGGAAGGGGAAAAGTTGACATTGCCTACAGGTCAGTTAATGGAGCCACAGCAAACTATTTTAGGAATGGTCTTGCTCGAACTAGGTGCACAACCAGAAGCTTTAGTTCTTGCTAAACTGAATCTAATTGTGCGATGCCTTCAACGAATACGGCATTTGAGATAGAAGATTAATGCCTTGTTAAGTAGCAGCTAACTACCACTATACTCAAACAAATCCACCGTAATCACTAAACTCAACCAAAACAAAAATCACCAAACGTTAGCTGTCGAACTTGAATAATTTGTTAGGCGCTGGTCTCAAGTTTCCACGGCGGATTTAGCCGATTTTCGTCAGCCCAATATAGTTTGAGTTTATTGCCTGACGGGTCAGGTAATACAGCTTCTTTCAAAAGGTCTCTTTTCATCGTTGGTTCATGCGTGAATTCGATACCTTCAGACTTAAGATGTGTGACGAGGCTATCAAGTTTCTCATGCTCAATGTAAACGACACTACAACAATGTAAACTTTGTTTCAATGCCTAGATAGACTGAGAAAGTCGCATCACCGTCAGGTAATGAAAACCTAGCATAGTGCTCGTTACCAACGATTTGAGTTAAGCCGAGCTTTGTGTAAAACTTGGTCGCTAGTTCTATATCATGAACTGCCAATGTTACTTGATTTAAATTCATCTGCTTTCCTTGCCTGAACCTCTGTTTCACCTAACGTCACCAATAACAGTCAATTTAAAGAGGCTAAGCGTAGCTGCGCAGCTATAAAATATCCACGTTAATTGACCTTACTAGGATTTTCTATTTCTTCATAAAGTGAAACGACGTTAACCGGAAGAAATTGTGCATCAACGTTCCATTTTGCTATTTTGCCTTCTCCACAACTAAGAACTTTATTTGTAAATATCTTGGCTGCATCTAGGCAGTTAATTTGAAGTTGATATTTGTATTTGTCTTTACAATCTTTTCCTCTTCTTATGTAATGTTTAACATCCATAATTATAGGTCGCTTGGTCCGAACAACTTGACCATTTAAAGTAAAATCACTAATGATCTCTAGTTTTTTGTCAATATTTTCTTCGCATGCAGCAACAGAACCTTCTGGCAAATAATCGACTACTGAAACCATCAAAGTGAATGATTTTGAGAATTGTCGCCAAGGCCCCTCTTTTTCATATTGAATATCTCTAAGTATTTCACTTACATCATCTTCGGGCTCAAGATTACGTACAAAATTGGGAATATGGTTTCCTGACTTTAATTGGGTAAGCTCAAGCTTTGTTGTATTGTATTTATGGGTCTCCTGGTCCTTCTCTGATTTTAATTCTCTGATTTCTTCCTTTAGTTCAAAAATGTACTTGTTTTTACTATCAAGTTTCTGTTTTGTCGAATTAAGTTCATTTAATGTTTCTGTTTTATTATTATAAATGCTTAACTGATTTTCCAAGCGGCTATCCGTCCACCAAGATATGCCAGCAAGTATCGCCGCAGACCCTGTTACTTTAAGTGCACCTATTGCAAAAGTTGCACCCTGAGTGCCTCCTAAAAATCTATAAAGAAGAGACGCTACCGCTATGCCCAAAAACACTGAAATAACTACTGGAGGAAATGGAATATTATAGATCTGAGTTGCACCGAGCATTAAAACTGGGCTTACTAGGCAAATAATAATTACAGTTAAAATAATGTAATCTTCAGCGCAAAGTGAAACCTTTCTCTTGTACGTATGATCTTCAGTATCATCTTTTCTACTCATAAACATCCTCTCTCGTGCCTAATGTCTTATTAGCTCGTTACTTGCACCAATAATCACGATTAGAGTGCATAACGGACTGTTATCGTTTAAACCTAGCAGAGAGCGACTGACAATGTTGTTTACAGGATCACAGCCTTTGTAGAACATCATCTCGTATGAGCCCTTTCATGAAACAGAACTCTGTTGCAGATTGATTATGAAGTATTCAGATGACATAGAAGTAACTCGAAACTAATCCAATTTTAGAAATATTGGATCGAAAATTACGTTAGTTAAGTGCTTTTCAATACTGAAAGGTACACGCTATGAGCTATCCAAACATTATCAATAACTTTCTCTTCAGAGAGTTCCAGTGCGGGTTAAGCACCGACCAGACGCAAGACTTTGCTTCGTTTCGGTTGGACAAGTAAATGATTAGAAGGACACACACCCAAGAAATGATTAGGAGGATAATTAGGAGGACACACACCAAAAGTATGAAATTAGTTTGATTTTAGTGAATTCGCCAACTCACCAACAATGCCATTAAAAGAGAACTGCTAAGTTACTTAAAACCTTTATAGCGGACCTCATTTTGACAACAGCCAGAAACCAACTTATCTCCGTGGATGCGACGTCGTATTACCACTGCGTATCACGTTGTGTGAGGCGTAGCTTTTTGTGCGGGGAAGACCCGCTCACCAACACGAGCTACGAACATCGAAGAGAGTGGATGGAGCGAAAAATTCACGCTCTGACACACGTATACTGCATCGATGTTTGCGCCTACGCCATCATGAGAATCACTATCACTTGGTGCTTCATATCAATAAAGACAAAGCGTTAGCATTGTCACTACACGATGTGGTCGAGCATTGGGGGCGTGAACATAAATTACCGGCACTCATAGAACGTTGGCAAAATAAGCAACTCACTCACCAGGTAGAAGAAGACAAGTGTATGAGCTCATTGAAATATGGCGAGAAAGGCTGTGGAACTTAAGTTGGTTCATGAAAGAGCTCAATTACGACATTGCGTGTAGGGCGAACAGAGAAGATAACTGCACAGGGCACTTTTGGGAAAGCCGTTTCAAAAGCCAAGCGTTGCTTGATGAAAAAGCACTTGACGCCGCAATGGCGTATGTCGACTTGAACCTTATTCGAGCAGGTATTGCTAAAACCCCTGAAACGTCGGAGTTTACCTCGATAAAAGCCAGAATCGATGCGCTGGATAAAAACTTAACGACAGCCCCATGTTTGCACCCTTTTATCGGCAATCCGACGAATAAAATGCTAGATGGTATTCCGTTTCGGCTCATCGACGACATTGAGTTAGTAGACTGGGCTGCACGTCTATTTCGCGAAAACAAAGCCAGTATGGATGATAATCAACCCGCTATTTTGACGCGTTGAATTTCAATCAAAAGAGTTGGTTAACGGTATGTACTGAATTAGAGAAAACACGTTCGACTGCGGTTGGGTGTCACATTAATACAGTTCAAGCTAAGGCCGCCTTAAAAAAGAGCAAGATGCAAACCTATCAACTAGAATAAGCGCCATTTTCACCGCCACTCCTACCCTATAGGCCAGTGAAAACTCTGGATACTGTCGTTCGCCCAATTCCTAAACGTAAGTAACGTATCTTAAGAAACTAGACAACTTCACCAAAATAGATTGAAGAAAGCGAAAGTATGCAGTTGATTGCTACTTTGAATACGGGAGTGGTTTTGATTTCTTTTTAAGTGTTTTGCATTTAATTGTTTTGCATTTAAGTGTTTACTCTTTTAGGTGACTAGAAAGGTGGTGTATCTGGCGATCATGGATGCTTCCAAGAGGTGGACAATGCCAATCCATCACTGGAAGCAAGCGCTAAACCGTTTTATGATTATGTTCGAAGACCGATTAACTGAATACTTGTAACCAAGAGCAGTTACACAGAATTATTTACAGGGTCACAAATGGCTCTGTCTTTTGTTTGTTTGCATTCTCAGATGACGATATCTGCAATCTTGGCTATCTCAATCGCCACTTCGCCTAATGCTTGAATTCGTACTTTGAGTTCTGCCTGACTGATGTTTTGTTGCGAGGCTCTCAATACCACGGCTTTAAGCTTTTCATATACAACAACATCGACCTCTGGGTGTATCTCTTTTAGTTCTGAAATCGACAGGCCAGATAGCTTGGTCAGCTCAGAACTATAGGTACCGTTGAATGTTTGTTCAATAATGGCAAAATCGTCACTCAGTAGTTTGTCCAGTTCATCTAAATAGCTCATGCTGAAATCCTTATTTTAAAATACTTAGCTTATTAATGGTGTCTTGAAGCTTTGCTTGTGCTCCTTCAACACCACCCATATCATCGATTTCTTTCTTGCTCTTGTTGGTGAACTCTGCAATCTCGTCCGAGGCTTTGGCTAGTTTAGTGGCGATATACTCATCAATATCAGCTTCAATTCCCACTTCGTTGAGTAAATTCTCTTGAGCGTCGTGGACTTTAACCACAGAAGCTAAGTGGCCGGTTACAATGGAGTTCGCTTGATGAATGGCCAAGTATGAGCGGTTCGTCGACTTCAATAGTTCATTTTCTTGTCCATTTAAATTATCGAGCAGCAGCTTACGTTGCCTCTCAACAGATTTTGTCACATTAGACACGAGAACTTTCATTGCCCCAAGCGCTTTTTCTTGTTGCTTCGTGCTAGCATCTTCCGCAAACCCTACCGAAATCATGTCGATGAAGGAGAGTTTTCCTTCGGCAAGTCTGTTGCGATCTTTCTTAATCGCCTCCTTGATCGCATAAGGCGTGTAAACATCGTCGACAAACTTATTCACATCAGCCCTCATTCGAGAATACAAAATCGTGATGGTTTGCACATGGGCTTTGTGCATTTTCTCGATATCACGCCCGACAGTCGCCGATAGCTCAACAGATTGAGTCGGGACTTGAGCACAGCCCGCAAGAACTGCGATAAAAATTGCTACTAATACGCGCATTTTCCATTTCCATATATTGAGTGACCGATTCACTTCAGTAATTGCAAGTTCGTTCAATGACTGGTTAAATATTAAACATGTATGAAGTTAATTGCAAAAGGAATTGTTGAGTATGAGTGTGCTAAACAAAGTTAATCTTGAAATGGATAACAAGGCCAAATTACTTGGCTTAAGCGTGCCCAGCTATCGTCAAGCATACAGTGACCGAACTGCCTGGATGATGGCGACGTTATCTGAGCTTGCATACCTGCGTTATAATCAGGCACTGCCGAGCAAATTACAGAAATTAGGTTTGAATGAAGCATTAGGCCGGCTGGTGGATGAATCAACAAATATAAACGCGACTAAAGCACTGTCGGTATTAGAAAGCCTGCTTTGGGATCATGAAGAAGAAAAACAGCGACTGATAAATGAACTAAATACGCTTAATGACGCAACGTTACTCGAAACCTTTGATACCGAACTTGGGACTCAAGCCATTTTGGTAGAAACTCGAATTGGTTACGTGTTGTCATTTCGAGGAACCGAGGCTACAAGCCTGAATGACATAAAGTCTGATGCCAAGGCGATGTTAACCAAGTGCAAAACCTCAGGCAGGGTCCATGAAGGCTTTCACAACGCATATGAATCGGTAGAACAAAAGCTCAATGAAGCGTTGGACGAATTAAGCGGCGACAAGCCCTTATTTATTACCGGGCACAGTTTGGGTGGTGCGTTAGCAACTATCGCGGCTAAAAGATTAAACTTCAAAAGTGGTATAGCCGCTTGTTATACATTCGGTGCGCCTAGAGTGGGCGACAAAGAATGGATTTCTACAATAAAAACGCCGATTTATCGCGTAGTAAACGCCGCAGATGCTGTGACGATGCTGCCGCCAAATGGCGTCGTCATTGGTGCCCTTAGTACAGCCGCTGGCTTACTCCCTTGGGTAGGTACTCAGGTAAAAGAGTTCTTATTAGAGAGGTTAAATGGTTATATTCATGGTGGGAATATGCGCTACCTAACCAACTGTAAGAATGGCGAATATGACGATGTTCAGCTGCTTTACTCAGTGTCGTTTCTATTCCGGCTCAAAGCACTTGTGATCGGTAAGCTCCCTTATAAGAAATTTCTCGCCGATCACTCAATCAGCATATACAGGCAAAAACTAGAGATAGTCGCAATAAAGCGCAATTGAGTTATCCAGTCAGGCCGGAGCAAACCACAAGTCAACCTGAGTGTTCATGGGTCACGCTCAGTTGTTGGTATTAATTAAATGAACTAGCACTCATTTTGTTGGAGCTACGTTTTAGTGAAATGTGCTTTTAAGTGAATGTCTGTCTTCTCACAGAGCTTTCATGACATAACTGTTCCTTAGTATTTTATGTTCTGCTTATCATCGGCTGGGCGAATGGGCGAATGGGCGAATGGTCGGCTATGGCTTAGTTGGTAAGTGTATTCAACGTAGTTCGAATTTATTGTTTTTCAAGCTCGTTAAGATCACATATGCCAAATGTAATTAAATGTAACACTAAGAGCTGAGCAGTGATCAAATAGCCGTCGATCATTTCTAAAAAGGATTAACAGGACACACACCAAAAGTATTCGTACGCTCCAAGCCAAGGCCTCCCTTAAACAGGCTGTTAATTTTTCATTGTTAGCACGGGAGTGCCTTTTGATTTCTTTTGAAGTGTGTGTCCTTTATAAGATTTTACGTACGTAAACTGAATTTTGATGATTCAGTTGATGCATTATCGGGTTTGGTTTGTGCGGTATTCATTGTTCTAACTGGTAACATCGTAACAGGCATCATGCTGGGTTTCTTGTGCCTTGTTGTTGGCCGTCTTTTCTCTGGCGAATGGAAGAAACTGAATCTGGGTATTGTGCTTATTACCCTAGTGTTAGTTGTTTTCTATGCGGGTGGTTGGGCAATCTAGCGTCTCCTATCAGCAAATTTAGTTGCTATGCCCAGTCAATTGGCTGGGTATTTTTTTGTGTACCACTGAATAAAATGCCTGCGTTTTGAAAGGGTGGTAGGCATAACCAAAGCGTCATATTAAGGAGGTAATGGAAGCTAACTCGTTTATGCCCCAAACTGTGTTGCGCTCGATAGAACAGCATTTATTCTTAGCTCATAATTGCATAAGCAAAATTTATGCACGGGGCAAAGGCAAGACCTGTCCCCTTCCTGTTTGATTGTGACGTTAGTGAACTTTTGGATTAGTTAGAACAGATTTAAAACAAGAATTAGAAGGTAAAAATGTCAGTTGCAAATACCAGAAAAAAAATTGAGAAATTCCTACTATCTGAAATACCAGAAGTACTGGTCATAAAAGGAGATTGGGGGGTAGGCAAAACATTTACTTGGAAAAAATTCTTTCAGGAAATCAGGGAAGAAAATCATATTGAACTAGAGCATTACTCATATGTGTCTCTATTTGGTATTGAGTCTCTACATGAACTTAAGCGAAGTATAGCACTCAGTAAAGTTAACACGAAAACAGCCTTGAATAGCAACGTTAAAGAAGAGCAAAATCTTAAGCACTACCTGAATAAAATTGGCAACACCGTAAAGCATCCAATAATGAAACTGTTAGATAGTGGCAAAGATGTTGAGTTATTCGGTGTTGCTGGTTTAGGAGGCATGGTCGACTCTATCCTTTATGCGACGCTTTCAAAAACAATAGTGTGTTTTGACGATTTAGAGCGTCATAGTGATTCACTGTCTGTAAGAGATATTCTCGGAATGGCTTCTTACTTGAAAGAAGAAAAAAGGTGCAAAATTGTCATACTTTTAAATGAGGATGGGGATAAAGCAAGGCTCGAAGAGTACTTCAAATATCACGAGAAAGTGGTAGATACCCAAATCGCCTTTGAGCCAACTGCGACAGAGTGCTTTGACTTGGCAATTGATGAACAAGAGAAATATGAACTAATCCGAAAGTGTTGCGTTAGTTTACAGATAAAGAACATTAGAGTACTGAAGAAAATTGAACGACATACACAAGAGCTACTTAAACACCTATCCTCTTATGACGAGATGATAGTACAACAAGCTATCTATTCGTTAGTTGCAATTAGTTGGTGCTATTACTGCCACAGTTCAGACCCCGAAAAGATACCATCATTCGAGTTCATAACTACCAAAGAAAGATTTTTTGGATTATCTGATGATAAAGAGGGCAAGGAAAAAAAGCTTTGGTCACAAAAACTAAATCAGTATGGCTACCAGCACACAGATGAGCTGGATCTGCTAATAGCTGAATGCATCGAACAAGGGTATGTAGACGAAGAAAAATTGAAGTTACTATGTTCGTCAAAGCAAGACGAAATTAACAACCAAAGCAAAAATAAAGGATTAGAAGAAGCTTGGAATCTGTTTCATGGCTCTTTTGCTGAAAATACACAAGAGGTTGTTGAAGCAATGAAGCGAGGGCTGGAAGCTTCTGTTCACCACACAAGCTCATCACAATATGGTCAGGGAGTAAAACTTATACGTGATTTAGGTGATGAGCAACTTGCAGACGAAATGATTGCCAATTACATAGATTGTCACAAAGAAAACTATGAAAAATTTAATCTTTCAGATCTATATAGCAACCCCTTTGGAGTTGATGACCAAGGGTTTGCTGATAAGCTTAAAGAGGCTTTCGAACAATACAAAAAAGACCCTGAGCCAATCGATATTTTGGAGAAAAGAAGAGGCCAGAACTCATTTAATACCTCTGAAGCAGAGGTATTAGGTAAAATCCCTAAAGAAGAATTAAAAGAAATGATTAAAAGCTTTACGGGCGAAGACCTCACTGATTTTGTCCGAGTAATTATCATGATGGGGGCAACAAATGAAGCTCTGCAAACCAACATCAATGAAGTTCTTCAGGAAATTGGTGACGAAAGCGATATTAACAGGGCTAGGTTGGCAAAATTTGGAATCAAGAACAGTAAATAATCCATTAGCTAAGAAGTGAAACGACAAAGTCCATAGTGTTCACATTAGCGAAGTGGATTAGTCAGGACTCAATCTGTCAGAGCCAAAAATAAGGTTGTAACCAGATCTGACAGATTGATCTATTACGCCTTTGCCCCAAACCTTCTCAAACCTGCAAACGGAGCACCTGAGCAGTAAACCGATAGACCAAGTTAATCTAATCCGTACTTTGTTCTATTATCCGGAGTTTTTCCGTAACTCGACCCCCACAACTATATGCAGATTCACATAACAGGTTGATACTTGTTGAGTTTTATAATAAATGGTAGCAACATAGACGGAATGCAAAGACGGAAAAATTCCGTCTATGAAGCGTTAGTTGCACTTAGAAATTTAGTGGTCAAATCATTGTCCCTTTAGCTATGCAGCGATAAGCCCCACTGCTTAACTTTCTTTCCGGTGGCAGCGTGAAAGCGTCATTCGTTTTAGCAATCGAGGTTTCGCGGAACTGCTTTTTGTGTCCGTCCGTGAGCAACGAAAGTAACATCTTCCTCGACCTGTTTTCCGGTGACTTCGGTGGTTTCTTTTTCGCGCTAACTCGCATTAATCGAAAGATGTCAGTTCTGTCAGCTATCAAGTATGGCTTGGTAATAGTAATTTAGTTTGCGGCAAGCAATGAGCAGCTTGGTGCAAATAAAAGAATAGGGGCGTAGGCAACTAACAAACTACTCAAGTGGACGCCATAAGCTTGGCGGTTTTGGTTTGAAGTTTAGTGCGCTTGGAAAGTTGGTCGTTAGCGCCACTTAGCAGGGCGTTACTTTTACATACTTATACTAATCCATTACATCCTAATTTAGTAATATAGCTGACAAGGTTTTGTCCAATTTTGAGCCGGCGAGTTCTACGCTGACTCATTTTATTCAGAGACGTATTCTGATGCACCCTTAATTCGTCTTTATTACCTGCAGATATTTCAATTCATATTTGACCAAGTGAATTAATTATCGCTGCACAAATTTTGTTGCTTTGACCAAATCAATGACCGACTGATATTCTTCAATACTTGTATCAGCGAGGTGGCGTAAACCTCCGGCGGCTTTCGAAAAACACTCATTGTCTTCTTTATCAAGTTTCTTGACCGCAGTAACAAGCTTAGTTTTAAATTCAGGGTTTAGATTATTACTGACTATGGTTGAACCATTTGCAATAAGTGGTGATTTCCAAATAATACGTATTTTATCCATCACTTCGGGGTTATGTTTTGCAAAGCGGTGAAGTGCACCAGCTGAGTAACCCATACTTTCAATGCCAACCATACTTGATGCGGTTACCGCAGCGTCAAATTGCCCGTTAATGACACCCATAATATTTTGTTCATGGCCACCCGAAAAGCTAATTGACTTGAAGAAACCGTTATATCGATTATCCATTATTCCACCAATCTGTTGTTCTAATTGGTTGTTTGGCACTAGGTATCCTGATGTTGAGTTCGGGTCTGAAAAAGCAAATGTACTATTACGCAGGTCATCAATGCTGTTGTATTGGCTGTCTGCTTTTACGACGATGACTGAGTGGTATCCACGTGAGTTGTCAGTGTTATCTGCGATTAAACCCACAATATCGACGGAATTTGGATCATTTAGATGCACTTCAGCGAATGCTTTGGGTGACATGTTTATCACTAAATCAATGTGCTTTCCAAGCAGCCCCTGAATGACGGAGTTGTAATCGCTAGAATTTCTTATGTTTGTTTCCACTCCTAGTTCATTTCGTATGAACTCTACAACACATTGATTGTTGCCTATTTGTGCTTCAGCATTTTCACCACCTAAAATGCCAAGACTTATCGACTTAGGCACAGATGCATATGCATTAAAAGTAAGAGAGGTAGTCAGCAATAAATAGCTTAATAATTTCATCTTCATGTCACTTTCCTTAAATTCCAATTAGTAAAATAATGGTTTATGGCGCTATTAAAACCGTTTCGTCTGACCTATGTTTGACATTTTTATTAAAAGAGGGTGACATTGACATTTATACAAGTAGACCAGTTTACGACTGGAGAGAGATAATGAGCTTTGGTCAATGCTCTAGGTGATTCGTAATAGAAGAAGTAATCCTAAAGTTAGGATTACTTAGAAATTCATAACTTGAAAATGTCCAGAACAGTTACAGATAGTACTTTCAAACTCGAAAGTGTCCAAAAACGTGCCAGTACCTAAACACAAGGTACAGGCAGTTATTTACCACCACAAAAGTAACCGTCAATCCTTTGAAAGAAGGGAATCTTCTTAAGCGTATTATCGGTAGTTCTTTTCTATTTAAAGCGAGTCATGTGTTTTGGAAGACCGTCGTTTTCAAGAGGATGACGACCGGAATAGAACAAACGCTATTTGGACCACAGTGACAAAGTGTTGGGTTACTTAAAGGCCAAGATTGGGGGAGGGCGTATAGGAGTGAATACAGGTCATGTGAGTACGGTATAAACGCTATGACTAATCGAAATGTTACTTGATTTTCTAAGCCCCAGAAACGGTGAAACCCCGATGTTGGTAGCATCGGGGTTTCGAATTTCTTTAGATTACTTAGTTGGTAAGACTGAGTATCTTTTTATGCAAAAGGCTGGATTTAATCCAACTAATTCCTTGGTAGGGAATTAGATGCGGATGAAGTCCATGTGCTCAACTTTTGGCTTGAACGCGTGACGTTGAACGTCTTGCGGCTTAACCTTAACTTCTGCGCCGTCAATCAATAGAGTGATTGCTTCGTAGAACTCAGGCTTGTCCATTTGGTTGATCACTTCATCGTGCGTAAGCGCGATAGAGATCGGTGCTGCTTCACCACCGTAGATGATTGCTGGGAATTTGCCAGCGTGACGTAGGCGGCGGCTCGCACCCTTACCTAGTTCAGTACGTACTACTGCTTCGAATTTCATAGTATTTACTCTCAAATAGTAAAATTAATAAATATCGTTCTAATCTTAGCGACCTAGTTAGAACATAGAACGCCTTGAAGTATCTTAAGATACTCTCAAAACGAGCGCGGATACTAACATCCAATAGTCATCTGAGCAATAGTTTGAAGCCAAGATTGACTGATTTTTTAGTCCTTTACGGCTTGTAGGGTAAGGGTTGCTTGTAAACCACCCAATTTGCTTGCAGAAAGTACTAATTCTCCCCGGTAACCATGTGCCATCTCGCTGACTATGTTAAGCCCCAAACCGGTGCCAGGTGTCGTTTCATCCAAGCGAACACCGCGTTTTATCACACTGCGACATTGTTCTTCTGGGATGCCGATACCGTCATCTTCGATGATGATCTGAATCATGTTGTCGCTTAACGTGGCTGAATGTACTCGAACCAGGCTCTTTCCCCACTTATAAGCATTTTCTATTAAGTTACCGAGCATTTCGTCTAAGTCGGTTTTCTCAACAGAAACGAATAGCTCAGTATCAAGTTCATTGATGAGAATGATCTCACGCTCAGCATAGACTTTATCGAATGCCAGAGAAATGGCATCAACGCGTTCACTGGGGTTTGATTTGACGGAGAGGATGTTCATTGCACCGGCCATGCGAGCACGTCCTAAATGATAATCTATCTGTGATTGAATTTGCAGTAATGCAGGGGCGAGTCTATCGCGGTCTTCTTCACTTAGATTGGCTTGTTCATTTTTAAGAATAGAAAGCGGCGTTTTTAGTGCGTGGGAGAGATTACCAGCATGATTACGGGCTCTGGCAAGTAGCTCTTGATAGTGAAAAATGAGCGCATTGAGGTCGTTGACGAGTGGGGCGATTTCTTTCGGGTACTGCTCATCTAACGACTGGCGTTCGCCATTTCTTAACATCTTAAGTTCTTTTTGCATTTTAGTTAGCGGTCGTAGAGACCAGCTAACTTGGGCAACGACAAGGCTAAGGATGCCGACGACCATAATACCCAATAGCACCCAAACTTGGTTGGTGAGAGCATGCAGCGCTTTATCGATGGGCGCTTCATCTTGTGCAATTAGTATAGTGACGCCGTCACTAATGTCGGGAAGGAAAATGGTCCGTTTAATGGTGACGAGCTTTTCGTCTTTGGCGCCGTAGTATGACGTGGTGTGAGCGCGTTCTTTTTCTGAGATGTTTTTATCCCAAAGTGAACGAGAGCGTAGTGTGTCGGAATCGGTGTTAATGCGCCAGTACAGCCCGCTGTAGGGTTGATTAAAACGTGGGTCGGAGAGGCGAGCCGTTAGCACGAGATTACCTTGTTTGTTGGTTTCAAGGTTGGCGGCTATTTCGTCCATGGAACGACCTAACTGAGTTTCTAAATCTTGAACCAAGTATTCTCTTACCAAGCCGGGAATCATAATACCCGCTGCAATCGTCATGACAGATAGCCACAATGTTGCGGCCAGTAGTAAGCGAGTTTTTAAGCTGAGTTTTTTAAACTCAGCTTTTATTGCCGAAGTACGGGTCGTTGATGCATCTGTGTTAGGCATTCAGTTGATACCCTAGTCCTCTTACCGTTTTAATGATTTTCGGTGATATTTTTTTACGAATTCGACCGATAAAAACTTCAACAGTATTGGAGTCACGATCAAAATCTTGTTTATAAATGTGCTCGACAAGCTCTGTTCGTGAGATGACTTTCTCTGCGTTGTGCATGAAATACGCAACGACTTTATATTCCAATGCCGTTAAGCTCACCGCTTGGCCTTGCCACATGACTTTAGACGAGCGAGTGTCGAGGCTAAGATCACCAATTTGCATGACGGGAGAGGCGTTTCCAGAAGCACGACGCAATTGCGCTCGAATACGGGCAATCAGCTCCACCATTTCGAATGGCTTGGTTAAGTAGTCATCGGCACCGGCGTTTAGGCCTTCAACACGTTGGCTTAATGTATCTCGGGCGCTAAGAATGACAACAGGCGTATTGATGTTTTCATCTCGGATGCCCTTAAGAACGGTGAGCCCATCAATTTTTGGTAGACCAAGGTCAAGAACGATGACATCCCACTCTTCTGATGTCGCACGATACAAAGCGTCAATGCCGTCTTGTGAGAGCTCCGGTACCCAGCCCGCACTTTCTAGCGTATTTATAATTTGCTCGCCCAACTTTGGGTCGTCTTCAACTACGAGAATTTTCATGAATAGCGTCTCTTATAATTTACAATAGTCGGTTATTATTTTTTGATGACTTGTTGAAGGTTATGGCCTTTTATTTCCATTAACTCAAGTGTTGTCGCGTTATATTCGACTTTGATAATATCTTGATTATGCATCAATTTTAGCTCATAAACCCATGCATCGTCGTCTTCTTCTAACTCTACTTTAATGACTCGTCCATTCAGGTCATTTTCTACGGTCGCGAACAGCTCAGAAAAAGGTTTGATTAAGCCTCTTTGAACGGCGTCAAATACCTCTTCTTGGTCCTCATCAAACTCGATATGTGCACCACCTGTTTCAACGTCTTGCACGAGTTCATGACCATTGGGTGAGTCTGAAAGGAATGCAGCATGAGTGGTAATAGGAGCCATCCAAAATAAAGAAAGCGCGAATACAGGCAATAAAGATGTCGAAAATCGTCGGTTTCGTTGAACGTGCATGACTCTCACCTATGATTGGGGTTAATGGTTACTCTACCGCAAAGTATAGAGTTTTCAATATGAATAGAAGCTGAATACCGTTACTTCAATTCGTCCGAAAAAATCTTATCGCGTAACTTCCAAAAACGGCCACTTTTTCGTGCAATTATGAAGGTCGGTAGACGAAATCGATGTTGATTATTAACGATTTTTGTTGGTGATGTGGCATCAAATTCGCGGTGTTTATCTGCGAGATGCGGTCGTACAAACTTCGCCAAAAATAAGGCTTTTTGTTTTTTGGTATTGAGGGGCCAGAATTCGCTCACTTGGGCATCATTTTCGCCAATGTAGGCAATTCGTAGGCTGTTTTTTCCTTTGTCATCTTTATGAACAGACAACTGCATGTCGACACATTCAAATACCAATGCATCTTTAAGGCTGAGCGCCTCTTTTAATTTCTTGTCGGGATCAACGAGTGTGGCATCGCATTCATGACAAATTCGCGCTGCAATGTCGTTGTCAGCGCCACATTCATTGCAATACTTAGCTCTAAAGCGATAGTTGCAGTGTTCGCGTTCTTTGGTTTCTTCATCGGTGAAGTAGCCTTGGCATTTACGGCCAAAATGCTCCAACAAGAAGCCGTTAGCATCTAGCTTGCCCCAGAAGTTGTTGTTAAAACCACAGGCAGGGCACGGAATGGTAATGATCTCAGAGTCGCTATCGGGTTTAGGGTTGCCAATTTCTGGTTGATATAAATCGTAGGTATTGCCAGCATAATCTAAAACTAAACACTCGGTTTTTCCTTCAGAGAGCCTTAGCCCGCGACCAACAATTTGTTGATATAAACCGACAGATTCGGTTGGTCTTAGAATCGCAATGAGGTCAACATGGGGAGCATCGAAGCCCGTTGTTAACACAGAAACATTCACCAAATATTTAAGCCGTTTTTCTTTGAAGTCATTGATGATGCTGTCTCGCTCCGGAGTTGGCGTATCACCAATCACAATTTGGCTGCATTGTTCAGGTAGAAGCGATAGGATTTCTTGCGCATGACGAACTGTAGCGGCAAAGATCATGATGCCTTGCTTATCTTCACTGTAACGAATAATTTGCTCGATAATTTGTGGCGTCGCGCGTTTAGATTGTTCGATAACTAAGTCGAGTTCCGATTCTTTATATTTCCCCATGCTCGTAGGCTTGAGTTGTGAAAAGTCGTAACTTAACACGGGCGCGTCAATGAGTTTGGCGGGCGTTAAAAAGCCTTCATCAAGCAAGTACTGGATAGGTAGTTCGAATATACAATCTTTAAAGAAACGTGGCTCCTCGCTACGCACTAAGCCTTTGGTATGGTATTGATAAATCCAGCCCACGCCGAGTCGATAGGGGGTGGCGGTAAGCCCTAGAATTTTAATGCCGGGATTAATTTCACTTAAATGCGTAATGACTTTTTGGTAGCTAGAGGTTTTCACCTCAGGTACCCGGTGGCATTCATCAATGACTAATAGCGAGAATTGGTTGGCGAAGTGTTCAAGGTTTCGCACAACGGATTGAACGGAAGCAAACACCACTTGTTCCGAGGTTTCTTTTCGTCCCAATCCGGCAGAAAAAATGGAGCCAGTTAGTCCATAGCCTTCATATTTCGCGTGATTTTGTTCCACTAACTCTTTAACGTGCGCCAGCACCAATACACGCCCACGAGCTAATCGAGCTAGATCGGCGATAACGAGGCTTTTTCCGGCTCCTGTGGGTAAGACAATGACCGCTGGCGTATCGTTTTTGCGAAAATAATGCACGACCGCTTTTACGGAGTCGGCTTGATATGGACGAAGTGTGTACATATGAGTGAGTTTGACTCTACATCTGAATGAAAAGCCCATATAATAGCGAACTTAATCAGATTGAGGTATTCATGCGTTTAGATAAATTTTTGTGTGATTCGTTAGGTGTCACCCGTAGAGAAGCAACCATCCTTTTACGAAAAGGGGAAGTGACGGTTAACGGCGAAATCAAAAAGAGTGGTTCCGTTAAGGTTAGCGAGCAGTGCTGCGTAGAATGGCAAGAGCGTGAAATCACGGTTAAAGGCCCTCGTTACATTATGCTCTACAAGCCTGAAGGGTTTGTGTGTTCTCATGAAGATGGATCCAATCAAACGGCATTTGAGCTGCTTGATGAAATTAAAATGGACGCGCTACATTTTGCTGGGCGTTTAGATGTGGATACCACCGGCCTTGTTTTGATCACCGATGATGGTCAATGGTCACATAGAATTACTTCACCAAAGCATAAATGCGAAAAAACCTATCGCGTGTGGCTTGATGAGCCAGTTGAAGAGGATTATGTCGAGAAATTTAAAGAAGGCATTCAGCTTCGCAGTGAAAAAGGACTAACGTTACCTGCTCACTTAGAAGTGAGAGCAGAAAAAGAAGTGCTGCTAACTATTCATGAAGGTAAATATCATCAAGTGAAGCGTATGTTTGCTGCGCTTGGCAATAAAGTAGAAGCCCTGCACCGTGAACGAATTGGTGAAATTGAGCTGGATGAAGAGTTAGAGCTTGGTGAGTATCGTTACCTAACTCAAGAAGAAGTGGACTCAATCTGGAAAAAGTAATAAAACACAAAGCATTATCGCTACAGTGAATCCATCCTTCCTGTCACTGTAGTATTGGTAAATTGTCATGTGAGTAATAAGTGTTATGCCTTTTCATCAGCATGACACTTATTCTATTGTTAGTGTCTGTATATTATTGCTTTGGGCATAGCCTCTTGGGTAATCCTCTTTCGCAGATAACGGTAAATGGTTAACTCAATTCGGAGTGATTGAGTTTTAGAGTGCATTTGAATGCAAGGATTGCAGGATAATAGCGCTATAACCTAGGAGCTACATGAGTTCTGAATCACGAACGCAACCCGACATACCCAAATTAGGTTTATTACTATTTCTAGTGCTTGGGGCAATCGGTGCGTTAACCCCGCTCGCCATCGATATGTATCTACCTGCGATGCCAACCATTGCCAAAGATTTTGGCGTTAATGCTGGTGCAGTACAAATCACGCTAACGGTCTACACCGCCGGTTTTGCCCTTGGTCAGCTTTTACATGGTCCACTCGCCGACAGTTTTGGTCGTAGACCGATTTTGCTGTTTGGCGTGTTCTTTTTTGGTATTGCTTCTGCGGTGAGCGCGACAACAACGAGTATCGAGTCGCTGACGTTAGTGCGAACGGCGCAAGGCTTTGCTGGTGCCGCTGCTGCCGTTATTATTCAAGCCATTGTTAGAGACATGTTCGACAAAGAAGACTTTGCTCGCACTATGTCGTTTGTCACATTGGTGATTACCTTAGCGCCGTTAGTCGCGCCAATGATTGGTGGACATTTAGCGATTTGGTTTGGCTGGCGCTCGATCTTTTGGTTGCTAACGGCATTCTCGGTCGTCGTTATTGCTGCGGTACTATGGAAAATCCCAGAAACGCTAGCACCGGAAAATCGCCAACCGTTACGATTTAGAACTACCATTAGAAATTATGCCCGTTTATGCAAAAATCCAGTCGCCATGGGCTTAATGTTTTCTGGTGCATTTTCATTTGCTGGTATGTTTGCATTTTTAACCGCAGGCTCCTTCGTTTACATCGATATCTACGGAGTCACACCTGATCAATTTGGCTATTTGTTTGGTTTGAACATCGTGACCATGATTATCATGACCAGCATCAATGGTCGTTTGGTTAAAAAGGTCGGGCTACATGGCATGCTAAAGTTTGGTCTGAGCGTGCAACTGTTTGCCGGACTAGGACTGTTAGCAAGTGGCTTTTTAGATTTGGGTATCTGGGGAATTGTGCCATTTGTGATGCTATTTATTGGGACGTTGTCTACGATTGGTAGTAACTCGATGGGGCTGTTGCTTAGCGGCTACCCAACAATGGCAGGCACCGCTTCTTCGTTAGCAGGAACATTGAGATTTGGCACGGGTTCGGTGGTAGGCGCAATTGTCGCAATGCTCCCCGCAGGAACAATTTGGCCAATGATTGTATTAATGACTATTTGTTCGGTATTATCCGCCGGCTTATATTGGACACTAGGAAAAAAAGCATAATGTCTGAGTATTATTCAGAAATTCAAAACGTGGTAAACAGTGCACTTGAAGAACTAAGTCAAGGGCATCAAAGTGGAAAGGTGATTGATTCACCAACGTCAAACAACCTGTTTTTACTACGTTGGGTAACGAAAAGTATTAAATCGCAGCGTTTTCATAAAGTGGTTGCGCCAGATATCATCCGATGGCAAAAAATGGGGCGCTCTAAAGGCAACAATGCCATGCTAGAGTCGACGTTCCGTCGTATTGCTGCCTATTACAATGAATTCTTTGGCGCCGAAACCAAAGTTGTCACTGATGCGATGATTGAAACGTTCTTAGAGCAAATGGAGCAGGCGGATTGGGGCGTCACTACATCAGAAATCCTAACGGATGGAAGTAAGGTGCAATTCTTTACCGACGGTCAAAATTCATTTGCTTTGTGTGCAAACCAGTGTGATGACTGCTTTGATGGTGAGAAATTAGTCAAACCAATGAGCTGGTTTGTTCGTGGCAACCATGCCGAGTTTATTACGAAAGCGTATGAAGCTGGCTTTATGCTGCACAAACGTACCGATTACAAATCCAAGGTTAAATACCATGGCGAATACTTGGTGTATCCAATGAACCAAGGGCCTCAATTGGTTGAGATCCCGCTGTCTTTTGTCGCTAAATAATACAGCGCTCTCTAGCCAATCTACTGTGAATAACAAAGGCCTAGCGGTTTCGCTAGGCCTTTGTTGTAAATGGCATCAGAATTACCGCTAACCATTGCTACTGCGCCGCTGTGCGAATCCTCACTTGTATGTGAAGGGCAAGGCAGAGTATTAAGCAACCAGGCGATAACCAATATCAATTTTGGTCACTTGTTTTGCCACGATGGCTTGACTGATATGTCGCCCTACGGTGTTACGAGACATATTCAGCAATGATGCTAGTGTGCTGATGTTTAATGGAACCGTGCCATCACTAGTTACCTCTGTAATGGCTTGCATGGCAAGCTGGATTTTTAATTGTGCGTTCTTTTCCCCGCGAAGCCGAAATAGCGTTAAACAAAATCGTTGTTTTTTCGCTAATGATAGATTAAGCATTTTTGAAAACTCGCAGCACGTCTCTAATAGTGCTTCGACCACAGGAAAAGGCAGTGTTAAGGCTTTGCAGTCCGTCATCGCTTGAATGTCAGATTGAGTGCTTTGCCCCAAGATAAGAGGAACATCATTAACCACAATACCCGGAGTAATTAGGTTGTAACTTAGCGTCGTTCCCTCGTCTATGGTAGGACAGAACCCAAGCACGCCACGTAAGGGAATAACAATCTCGTCAGTTGGCTGATCCTGAAAACACAAAAACTTACCTTTCGGAATAGTCACCACTTTACCTTTATCCAACAGTTTATCTGCTAATGATGATGTGATGTGATAGTGACATTGAAGGGCATGCTGAACGTTCATTAACGGCCTCTGATCTGGTCTTTGCTCTTGCCCTTTATCTAGAGGAGGTGGATAGCTAGATAGGGCAGGTGTTGAGTCATTATAATCCGCTACGACGGTGAGATGTATTGGGTTTGGGTTATATGAAATATAACCACGGCTTATGTGTCTTGGCGCCCAATTGAACTTGATCACACGAAAATAAACGTTTTGCTGATTTTCGAGCTATTTGGTTACATTGCACTAAGAGTGCAAAGTGGTAAGGGGCTTTTGGCTAGGATGGGCACAATTTAATTAATTGAGTCCCCATCGATGAAAAAAAACAATTTAGCCATCGCGTTACTCGCTGTATTTTCCTCTTCTTCATTTGCAGGGGGCATCTTGCTTCATGAAGTGGCGACGTTTGATAGTGTCTCTTCTGCCGGAGTGGGTAACGCTTCCAACCGTATTGATGCCAGCGCCGCCATTACAAGCCCTGCGGGCTTAACGGCGATAACAGATTCAAGCTTGTCTGTGGGTGCTCAATATTTGGATGCCTACACAGAGCACAATGGAAAAAATGAGTTCGATGAGTCCCTTTCTAGCAATGGCAAAACTCGCTCTTTGGTCCCGAGCCTAGCGTACGCACAACGTGTCAATGACAGCTGGGTACTTGGTGCCTCTCTTCATGGCGATGGCGGTCTGGGTATGGATTACAGTGGCGGACTAATTGGCTATGAACAGATTAATTCCATCTCACAAGAGGCGCTAAATCTACACCTTTCTGCAGGCTACCAAGCTAGCGACAATTTGTCTTTAGGTGGGGCGGTGGTGGTTCAGCATTTGATGACCTCTATCGACTCTACTGCTAATGCACACATTGACAATGAAGGCAACTCTACCGCCGCAAGCTTTATGTTATCTGCCATGTACGATCTGTCTGAGTCGACTTTCTTGTCCGTCAACTATAAGCACCGTGTTAAGCATGATTTGAGTGATATTGGTATTTCTGGAACAGAGATGCGATTAGATTCAGCAACGTGGCCCTCGCGATTTGACTTAGGTGTACAGCACAAAATTTCTGAACAACTGACGTTTAAAGCCATGACTGGCGTAGAGCTATGGTCTGACTTTGATGATAAAGCCAATGATGTGTACAGCGTAGGTACTGCGTTAGAGTATTCTCAAAGTGACTGGACCTACCAAGCGGGTGTGCGTTACGACTCGAAAATGTATGACGTTGAAAACATGACGCCAGCTTTGCCGATAGGCGCCAATTGGTCATTAGGTCTTGGAGCGGAGAAAACTCGTTCAAACGGAGACCGTATTGGTATTGCCTACCAATATCGCCATATGGGTACGCAAGATGTTAATTATAGCGCGGAAAGTTTGGATTATTTTTCAGGCAGTGTAGATACCAATCGAATTCACGTTATTAGCGTCAGTTACGCGTACTAGTCGATAAAGAACTGTAGACAGGATTCAAGAGCGAATCTGTTAACGGTTGAGCCCTTCACTGAGTGAAGGGCATTTTTGTTTTTACGCCAAGGTATATGAGAAAGAAATCTGTAATGAGAAAAAAATTAGCGCTCCATTATGTTACATTTGCGCTCCGTTATATGCTTAAAACTGTCGGATTTGGCGTGGTGTTCGCGTTGCTGGTGGCAAGCGGTGTATCTGCAGATGAAAAACACCATGAAGATCCGACCAAAATTGTCACCAAAGTTGGGGCGGGGTATTCAGACTCTTCGTTTGTTTCTGGTTCCATTGGTTTAGATGACGCGAGAATGCTTAATGCTCGCTATAACGAAACCGGTGAGTGGAGATTGGGTGGATCGTGGCTATTTGAGTTAGGTATCGTCAATTTTAACTTCAGCCGTACCGACTATGAGCACGAGAGTTATAGAAATAATTACAGTATAGGGACATACATACCGCTGAGTTATTTTGATATCGCACCCGCGGGTTGGATGCTTTTTCCTATGGCCGGTTATAGCTATAACGATGGGGAAATGGCGGTGCCGTCAGAAGAGGTTGAAAATGAATTTGTGCTGATGCGTAGCCAAACACATGGCGCATACTTAGGGATGTTTGGTGTTCGTCCTATTGAGGACACTGATTGGAGTGTACTGAGCTTTGCTGGTGGTTCGATAGGTTCAAACAATTATCGCAGTTACTGGGGCGGACTGGGACTCAGTTATAAGCTCAGTCGCCATACCTCGTTTAACTGCTTTGGCGTGTTAGCCGAAGACGATTATGGCACCAATAATAAACTTGCAGGGTCAGTGAGTTACGAGTTTTAGTGAGTGAAAAGAACGGCGGCTTATGACGAGTAGTCAAAGCCGCTGTTTTTTCTATTTCTACTTATTGATTTTAGTGCTTATTGAACGTTCTTTTTAGTGAACTTAGTGCTTATTGGCGTTACTGCTTAATGAGTTGCAGTCCAACGGGTAGTGCGTCACCGAATACTCGTTTGGAATCGGATTCAGACAATGTTTGAACCTCAGAAACTAGCGACAACCAGCTATCTGGTGCTTTACTTTGGCGAAGCTTGGTTAATACTTGTTCGCGATAGTCATCTGCGATGTCGAGCGAGCGATCGCCAGTTTTACGGCACATTAAAACACAAGCAAAACCAATCATTGACTCTTTCGACCAATCAAGCGCAAGCAATTTAGGTAACCATTGTTCAACCTGCTCTCTGGCGATTACATTGTGCTGGCTGCCATAGAGAGGCGTACGCGACCCCAAGCGACCCAATGCCCAACAGTGAGCTTGCAAGAACTGTGGTTGGTTAATTATCTTGCTTAAATACCAACTCGCTAACAACACTTTGTCATCGACATAGAGGTTTTCTAAACTAGCGGATAGGCGAACCATGGCTTCATAGCCCTTATCCTTAGCAGTTTGGAACAACTTGGCATTTTTCATGGCTCCGGGGTGGAGGTATTTCGCTATATCGCTAAGGATGACTTCTTGCTGTTCTTCATTCAGTCCACCTGAAACGCGGCGCCAAAAGACCCACCAATCACTCCAGCCTTGGTTATTTTGGAATTGGATCCCTTGTTGATAAACGCCCCATAGCTGCTCCATGCGCCAAGAGTCTGTCGCGTCCCCAAAGCCGGGGCGCATACAAAAACCCGTTAGACGTAACCAGTTTTTCTCATGTTGTTCAGAGCGGCGACGACGCTTACGACCAAGCGTAAAGGTATCGACTAGTGAACGAAGAGAGTGGAAGTCCCACGCTTCTTTTTTTCCCAGTTTCTTTTCTAGTTCTTTACCTAGCGTTTTGATTTCGTTGGTGTCAGCACTATTTTTATTGCCACTGTAGAGTCGAGAAATCAGCGCTTGAGAAGTTTCTAACCCCGGGTGAGCATTGACTTGCTCCTGATCGGCTTGCTTGTTGCGCACTTCAAACTCAAGCTCCCAGCGCTGTTGTTCATCGCTGATGCTGACACACTCAACTTTAAGCGTCCCTACTTCTGTGAGTTGGCAGGCAAGCTGAACTTCAACCCGCTGTTTTTGGTTTTCTGCAAGAGTGACATTGTCACCCTGTAACGTATTGATGTAGGGCGGAAGCGGTGAAAACTGGTCAGGGTCAATGTTAACCAATATACCGTTTTGGACTTTTTGATGTTGTCCAAAGAAATCATGGGTTGAGGTTAACAGGTTAAACCTTACCGGTTCTCCCAAGGTCAAAGAGAATCGGCGACCAGAAAGACGAATTTCTTGTCCTTCATCGGTGCCTTTAGCGAGCAAACACAGCGCTTGTCCAGATTTGTTTTTCTCTTGTAAATGTAGGAAGTAGGAACGGGCACTACCGCCGCCAATTTTGAGCTGAGCGCCACGGCGTGCTTTTGCAAAGGCAACGGCGCCTAAGGCAACTGACCAATCTGGATGCGGGTTATTGAGTAGGGTAACAGGCGCGCCTTTCCAACCTTCGATAAGGTTAACAAGACGTTTGGTGATCAACGGGCTGTTGAACACACCACCATTCAATAAAATCCCGACAGGTATAGCGGGTTCACTGCCGTCGTTTAAGGCTTCTTTTGCCACCTCTTGATGCAGGTGCAAGAATTCTGAAACGTGCTTACTAACTGCAGGATCTGCAACGTAAGGTAGGCCAAATTCAACCACAGCACTGCGCTTTTTATCGGGAAGGTCGCCAAATTCAGTTGTCGGGAAAAAACCATCTAAGGCAATTTGATGCACCTCTTGCTGACTAATTGACACGCTTTTTGTGCCACCAATCAGACGTGAGCCGCTGCCGAGCATGGTAATTTTCATCTCGTCAGGCGCAGAGTCAGATAGTAAGGTTTCTTTGGCTTTACGGGTTTGTTGAATGAGCTTGGTTAAACTTGCCGCATTGAGTTTTTTACTCTGATTGAATCGTTGCTCTGCCATATGGGCGAGGGCGAGGTCAAGATTGTCTCCCCCCAGCATTAGGTGTTCGCCAACGCCAATCCTGTTAAGTTGTAGATTGTCATCCTCATCATGTTTAGCTTCAATGAGGCTTAAATCGGTGGTACCCCCACCTACGTCGCAGACTAGCATCAGTGGTATTTGTGCTAACTCTTGGGATGCGGTGTCTTTATGTCTCGAATACCAGTCGTAACAAACGGCTTGAGGCTCTTCGAGTAAGTGAACTCGTGGCAGGCCCGCACGTTTTGCCGCTTCTAAGGTGAGCTTTCGCGCAGTTTCATCGAACGAAGCAGGGACGGTGATGACGACATCTTGATCTTCTAATTTATTGTAGTGATGACGATGGTTCCATGCTTGACGAATGTGGTTGAGGTAACTCGCGCTGGCAATAACCGGCGAGACTTTTTCCACATCTGGTGCGCCTGCCCAAGGTAAAATATCGTCTTCGCGGTCAACGCCTTGATGTGACAGCCAGCTCTTAGCGCTGGAAACTTGGCGTCCCTCGACTTTAGCGCCAAGTTCACGTGCCCATTCACCAATGATGACTTTAGTAAGGTCACCAGAAATGGGTGAGTGTTCCCAAGGAAGCGTTAAATCGGCATCAGATATTTGTTGTGATGCAGGATGATAGCGAAAAGATGGCAGTAGTGGTTTTCTCACTACCTCTCCGGGTCCCACAAGTTGATCAATTTCAAACAATTCTACTGGGGCGTTGGAGAGGTCATCTTGAATTTCACAAAATGCGACAACGGTATTGGTTGTACCTAAATCGATACCGACTAAATATTGAGAAGAGGCCATGATACGCTCCAATCAGGTAAGGAGAAGAGACAAACGGCACTAAAAAGTGCCGTTTGAAATAGAAGTTTATCAGAAATCAAATCTGCCTAGCTTGATACTAAACATCTTCGCGCACGTCGAATTCGACATGCCATTTCTGACCGTTATCTGATGCGATAGCTTCAAGATATAACGTTCCTAGTTCGGTAACTCGAGAAGATAGGGTAACAGGTACGACTTCGCCACTGCTTCTTCCTTCTGATACTGGCAGAGTGACTTGAATTTCAGGTAATTCTTCTAGCTCTTCTGGTTTCCAGTAATCAAGATGTAAGCCAGCATCGTCTTCACGACGTATTGTCGAACCAAAGAACTGGAAGTGAACCGGTTGTCCGATAACTAAGCCAAACTCTTGGCTTGGTACGTCGACACTGCTACCTTCTTCCATACCAAATGGAGCAACACAAAGTGCTTCCATTGGTGGTGCCATTCCTGGAATTGCAGGCATCGCACTCTCAATACCAATGTAGTAGCTGGATGCGATACCACCACGAATACGAACGCCTTGTCCACGACGAACACTGCCATAGTAGGCTGCGCCACTTGCAACAGCTAGGTCTAAGTCGAGCCCAGTTAACATTTTAGCTGAACTTGCATTAGCAGAGGTCAACCAATTGTTAATCGTACTAAAGAGACGGTCTGACAACAGAGACGACTTAAGTACACCACCATTGAATAACACGGCAGTTGGCTTAATAAACTCAGGTTCTGCTGGCATGCCAGGCATACCGGCAAATGCTTGATCCGCAGCATTGCTCTGACGACTTAAAAATGCAGCAATATGGCGCGTAACAGCGGCATCTTGTGCGTACGGCAAGCCCATTTGCGTCAAAGCGCCACGAGAGCGTTGCACTGGGTGCTCTTGAATACCCACCTGTGGGAAGAAACCATCCACTAAGGTTTGCTGCACTTCTTGTTGAGTCAGTTCGGTCTTTAACGTTGCACCAAGTAACTTAGAACCACGGCTAGGAACAACAATCGGTACCGATTGAAGCTCTGCATCGTTAAGTAGGGCTTCTTTGGCATCACGGCAAGCATGTGTCATCGCCTGTACTTGCCAAGGCTGTAACTCTTTGCCATCTTGCGCAAGCTTCATCTTAAGGCGATAAGCTAAAGCGAGATCCATATTATCACCGCCAAGCAAGATATGCTCACCGACCGCGACACGCTCTAAGTTCAAGTTACCGTCGTTTTCTGTTACCGCAACGAGTGATAAATCGGTAGTACCACCACCCACATCAACCACTAATACAATGTCGCCGACTTCAACTTCATCACGCCATGCGTCATTGCTATTATCAATCCAGCTATAAAGTGCCGCTTGTGGCTCTTCAAGAAGCGTTAAATGCATTAGACCAACGTTACGAGCGGCTTCTGCGGTAAGATCGCGAGCGGCTGGGTCGAATGATGCAGGCACCGTGATCGTCACGTCCTGCTCTTCTAGCAAAGCCTCAGGGTGGGCATGGTTCCAAGTATTTTTAAGGTGCTCAAGGTATAGTTCGGTGACACGTAAAGGTGACACTTTTGTCACTTCTTCTGGGCTACCTTGTGGCAAAAAGTCTTCGCGGCGGTTCACACCACCGTGGCAAAGCCAAGATTTTGCACTGGCGACCAAACGGATCGGTGTTTTTGATCCAAGGTTACGGGCAATGGCGCCGACAAGCGCGCTTGGGTGCTCTGTCCAAGGAAGCGTTCTTGAACCATGACCGAGCTCATGCTCATGCGGTTGATACAAGAATGAACCTAATTGGTTTAAACTCTCAACGGTACCCGGAGAGGTTAATTGAGGAATCGCCATCACTTCAACGGAGGCATTTTCATCTTGTGCGTCAACAAATGACATGACGCAATGTGTGGTACCAAGGTCGATACCAACACTGTATTTAGCGTTGTGATCCATTATAGTTCTACCTCAGCCGGTGCGATAATAGACGCATCATAGTTATCTGAAAGTTTCGGTAGGTTAACGTTATCTGCTTTCCAACCTTTATGAACTAGGATACCAGAGAATGGTGCTGTGCCAGTCACGTTGCCAGTTAGACGAATCGCTTGTGGATTAAAGCCTTCTTCAATTGTTAAACGAGATTCTTCGTCTTCACTGCGAATAGGAGAAAGGACAAAGTAATCACCAATCACTTTTTTACCGCCAGAGTGAACAACACGTGCTGCTGCACCCACTTCTTCATCAGAGAAGGATGTAAGGTCTTCTTGTAAGAAGTCGATAATGCGCGCTTCTTGCTGCATGAGAGAAAGTAACTGCATAGCAGAGTCTGTTGATGCGGTAGCAAGCTTGGATTCAACTTCTACTACTTTCTCAATCACTTTTTCGACTTCTACAATTTTCTCAACTTCAACGATTTTCTCTACAGGTTTCTCAACCTCAATAAGCTTTTCGATAGGTTTCTCTACCACTTTTTCAACGACTTTGCTTTTGCGAGAAACGGCAATTGCCAGTAACAAAACGCTCGATGCAGCAAGGCCTGCATGCAGCATGTCGAAGGTGGTAGGAATAACATTTAGATCGAAGGTCATAGGGGATTCTCTATGTGTCTGTCATTAGTTGCTAACTTTGGGGCGAAGTCTAGCATAATCAAGGCTCTTAGCGCGATGGTTTCGCAATAATGTCATTTGAAAGTGAGTTTGTTGGTGAAGATTGCAGCAGATAGTGGTGTTTTATTAATTTTAAGTGATCTTTGCTGATTTTTTGCACGCAAAGATTAGGTGGGACAAAAAACTGATGTAAAATCTGGTGCATAGACTAGAAATCAACGTCTGGATATGACCAGTATTTCTAGTTTTTAGTGGTATTGTTATGAAAATAACGACACTGACATCAGAAAAATCAGTTCTAAAACTGAGAACAATAATAGAGTCAGTAATGCAGTACGTCAGAATGGGCATAGGGTTAAACAAGGAAGACCGTGGTGTAAAACGGTACTCAGTCGCTGTTTTCTTCATCGGGATCGCGATTACAATTTTTATTACACACCTCGTATATAAAGGACAGCAGCAACTTTCTAAATCTAATTTCGACTTTTTAGTACAGAATCAGGCGGAGAATATAAAAGAACTCGTCATGTTAGACGTCAGTTTAATTGGCTCCGGTGCCGGCTTTTATCATGCGACTTCGCCAGATTCGTGGAACAGTTTTTCATCGTTTGCTCAGCCCATTATTGCCGGTTCAAGTAGCTTGATCGCCATGCAATGGATGAAAAAGGTTTACCCAGAACAGATCGATTCACATGTTGCTAGGGTAAAGGAGCACTTTCCGAGTTACGAAATTTATACGGTCCCGAAAGATAAACCGGTCACAATGGGCTACATTCTGGACAATGATGAACCGATTTATGTTGCCAGCGACATTTACCCGGTTAATACCGCCAATCTTCGCGCGTTAGGGTATTACTCTTCGAGAGAGCGAGTTCGTCGCGTGATTACGAATACCATTAAAACAGGCCAACCCAGTCTATCCGATAAGATTCGGCTATTGCAGGATGGTTTTGATCGCTCGATCCCCAAGCAAGGTATGCTAGTTTATCATCCAGTATTTGAACCCGGACGAAGAGAATTGCGAGGGGTCGTGATTGGTGTGGTTCGCACCACCGCTTATTTTCAACAAATTGTTGCCAGAACGGCAATTGGTCAGGCCGTGGGTATTCAAGTGGTCGACATGGGATTTGATGCTGAAGATGATCCCATTATGTATCGCAATCAGTCATGGGATAACATCAATGGCGAGATAGCTGCTGTTACTATTGACTTGTACGACCGCCAATGGAGTATTCAGTTTAAGCGTGGCAGCGGCATGTCTGCGAATGATTCTTTTATCTTATTGTGCGTTGCATCTGGTGGTTTCATTATTTCTTTGTTGCTCGGATATGTCGTGCAATTGATGTTGCGTGAACAGCGACGTCTGACAAAATTAGTCAATCGCCGGACGAGAGATTTACAATACTTAGTTGAGCGAGATCCTCTCACTGAGGTCTATAACCGTAGGGCGTTTAACCGTTTAGCGGAGTACCATATCGCGTGTCATAAGCCCTTTTCCCTTGCAATCATTGATGTTGATTCATTTAAGCAGATTAACGATCAATACGGCCACGTGGTAGGCGATGAAATATTGATACAAGTTGCAGTGCATATCAAAGAAAACACGTTCCCAGACGACATGTTGTTCCGCTTAGGAGGGGATGAGTTTGCGGTCATTAGCCGTTGTATTGATTACTCGCCATTGCAGCGTTATTTAGACGGTATTTGTGAAAGTGTTCGGAAATTAGAGTGGCCGGGCATCGATAAAACATTTTGCTGCACCTTAAGTATTGGTGCTGCGGTATATCGTGGTGAGTCTTTAGAGAGATTGTTAAACCGTGCAGACGAACAGCTTTATATCAGTAAAGAACAAGGGCGAGATAAAGCCAATATTGTTTGATTCTAAACCAGTTAAACCAGGGGCTATCGAGCTTTAGGCGATTTTGCGCTACACTTCGAGCCGTTGTTTATTATAAAGCCTATATCATTATGAATTATAACCGAGTCGTTTGTTTTGACCTTGAAATGTGCTGCTGGAATGTGGACGGTGTAGGTACGACGGGTGAAATTATTGAAGTAGGGTTGGCTGAGATCGATCTTGTTACTCAGCAAGTGGTGAAGCGAGCGCAATACTACGTTAAACCAGAGAAGGACGAAGTGTCTTTGTTTTGTGCGGAACTGACCGGTATCACACCGCGTAAAGTCGAGAAACAAGGTCGACCACTCGCCTCCGTTGTTCAGTCAATGGTGAAAAACTTTGGTGGCCCGAATAAAATATATGCAGCTTGGGGACGAGATGACCATATCTTGTTTGATGAGTGTTTAGCAAAAGGCATTACTCCGCCATTTAAAGAGTTTGTTAACCTTGCTACGCTTTATCGAATGCAAAATCGATTAAAAGAAAAGCGTATTGGGCATAAAGCGGCACAAGAAGCAAAAGGCATTGAGTGGGAGGGGCGTCAACACTCAGGTTACGTCGATGCCTATAATCTTGCAAAACTTGCGCTAACTATGTTGTAAGCTCTTCGTTGTAAGGTCTTTGTTTTACCCCAAGTCTTAGCGCTGCTTGGCTGCAAGCAGCTTCAGGTAAACGGAGACGGCTTACCTGAAGCTGTTTATTGATTTACTTATATTTATTGATCGACTTACCAGCTAATTATTTGTCTAAGACTTGAATTTTCGCGCGAATAAACTCACTGTGATCTACATAGAGCAGTTCGGCTACTTTACGAATTACCGCATCCTCTTGAGGGTCGATCACGCCATCGGCATTTGCCACTTCCCACATAGCTTTAATCAATTCAAAGCGTTTCTCCTGAGATAACTCACGCAACCCAGAAGTAAAGTCGTACAAAGAGACAGACTCTGTCACTTTCAGTTTGGCTTGTTCGATCAGCGAATCGGTTTCCTCATCGGATAACTCGAGTAGGCGACAGAGCAACGAACGCTTCGCTTGCTCTTCTTTTTCATCAACTTGGTGATCGGCACTGGATACTTCACACAGCAATGATGCGATCGCAAGGTTGGGGCTGACTGTTTGATTTTGGGATAAGTCACTGCCTTCAATAAGCTGCTTGAATATAGAGGTGATGGACGTAAACATAGCGGTTCCTCTTTTGATGCCTAATCATTAATAATCTAATCACTAATACATAGTGGCGCTTACAAAAGAACTCAAGTGTAAAGCGCCAGAGAATGGATGTTATTTCGTTTTAGAGACGATTTTTGTTTCAGAGAACGCTTGCGCGTTAGAGGCCGTTTCAGGGAAATGAGTTTCGCTTCCGTCACCATGTACGACGGATATTTCTTTGGGTTTTCCGTCTTTATTTAATTTTAACCGCCCGATACCGCTGCGATTAACAAGGTGATGGCAGGCTGAAGGGCTAGGGTGTCGCTTAAACACTTTTAGTCGCTTTCGCTTAGTGAACCAGTTAAGCGGAGAACGAGGTGTGTACAGCCAAGCATCAAGAGTAGCGAAGAGACTGAGTAACGGTTCAGGAAACTCGTTTTTGATTCCGCTACAAGTGATCTGATAGATGTGAGAGTCTGTTTCTCTATAGCGAAGTGCGATATCATACACAAAAGAATAGTGAACATCACCCGATAAAATGACGAAGTTTTTTGGTGTTTTTGAATGCGTGAAAATGGATAGCAAGGTGTTGGCGCTGCCGGGATGTGCCATCCAGTTTTCCGCATCGATGACTAAGGGGTGACCCGCGATGGTGGCGAGTCGCTGCATGGTTTCAATAAACTTCACGCCAAACATAGGGGCGGCAGACACGACAATCACAGACTCTTGGTTGAGCAGCTCATGTTGGAATTCGACTAATGCTTCCCAATCCATAAGACCCGATGGTTTGTTTAAGTTAGATTCTGAACGCCATCGCCGGGTACGAGTATCAAGCACGACCACTTTGGGATGGCTATCAGTGGTAAAATGCCAGCGCTCATATCTAAGCAGCTGATAACGCACTTTCTCAAGGGCTTCGCAGTTAAGTACTACTGGGGTAGAGGTGTCTGTATTAAGGCTACATTGTGCTGGATCTGGGACAAACAGTGTTGCCAATGTGTCGTGCCAGTCTGCGTGATAAATTTTAGGATCGTTACCCCAAGCCTGGCAAAGTAAGTAGGCTAGCATGCCATTGCCGATAATTTGTCTAGAAAATGGGTGCTCGTAAGCGGCTTTTTCCCATCCTACCGTTAGATTCCAGTCATCGGTAATGTCATGATCATCAAAAATCATGTAGGTAGGAATATGTGCTAATACACGCCTGACCTGTGGTAAACCGTCAACGAACTTCAAGAGATTGTGTTTTTCTTTTTCCCATTGACGCTGAAAGCGTTGTGACAATGGTTGCCCGTTGACCTCGAAATTGGCTTGTTCCAACCGATTAATATTGATGTGTTTCCAAAGCTCTGGTGACCAAACTAATAAGTACATAGCAATAAACTCAGAGAAGGTTATAAGGTGGTTATAACAATCTTTTGAGCTAAAAATGGCTTTAGAAGTAGACTTGGACCAAAAAGATGACGATGGGGTATGAGGCAGTAAACCCTCTCTACCATAGAGCTGTTTGGGGTGCAGGTAAAGCTGTTGGCTATCGGCAATGTCACCTGAGCCCGAGAAAGATTCCCCCGGCAAATCAAGCAATGTGATGACTTGATGAATGGCATCAAGCATAGGGCCAGCGACGTGGTCTGCGTAGATTTGGTCCCCATTGAGCAACAGCATATCGGGTTGCTCTTCAACTTGTCGTTCGAGTTGCTCATCTATGGTTAGAAGGCTGTCGTTACTAGAGTGGTGCGGGTTTCGGCATGAGCCGTGAAGAACATGGTCTGCCTTAGTAGAGACCATGAACTCAATGTTAGCGTGTGTGGCGTAGAGCACATTGTTATCAATTACACTATTACCGATATCATCTAGATAGACATCGTAGCTAAGACTGGCATTGGGTTCGAGTTCGATAGGGATATGACACTGGATAAGCCATAATTTCGAACTGACTTGATAGCTCTGTTCGTAGGAAACAGGGAAGTAGCGAGGATTTTTTTGCTTTAAGCAAATCACTAATCGTTTTGGGTTAACCGACGATGCCATCCATAATGAAAACTCATGCGGGTTAACTCGTCGTAAAATAGGACCGGCAACGAGTGGTGCAATTGGCTGTGCTTGAGTTTGATTTATCGTCATGCACAGACCTCGCTTGACGATAGCTCTGTCGCGTTCGAACCTTCAAATGGCGTACTTTGGATCTCTTCCTCCATCGACTCTAACAATTCCACGAAGTCACTGCTGGAAAGCTCATGCCCCACTAGGAAAAAGCCCAATAGCGCATCAGCGGTAGCTGTGGGGGAGTCATTTTGGCCAAGGATATCCGTGATTCGTGAGCGTAATAAGTCAATTTCATGATCAACAAATCCGCGACCTTCGATTCCCTCTTCGCCTTCATCTGGCGCGTTATCGAATTCAAGGAAGAGAAGGTCGTTGTCGAGTTCAGTGTGGATAAGTCGTTCAGGGAGCCACTTTTCACCAGTAACAACATGGCATTCTTTATCATCAGGCAAAGAATCGAGAACTTTTTTTAAATTTGATACTTTCACGATTAGTCTAAATAGTGGAAACTATGCCTCCGATAATCTGTGGTGATTAATTAGCCGTTAAGCTACTCACAATTTCGTGACATATAAATTCAATAAAACTAATAATATAACAACTCTTCTTCTATGCGGTAGCGGTTGTTAGTATATTTGACATTTCGTTTGCCAAGCTTGGTGACGTGAATGCAGTTTGTTCAAGCGTAACCTACTCTATAGCACTAAATATTGCACAAAAATTGATAATCCGGTTGGAGACACAGTAAGACATGATAAAGAAAAATCTCGCGTTGGGACTTGTTACTATTTTAGGTAGCACCACAGTAGCAAACGCAGCGCAAGAGGCAGAGTGGGGCATCGCAGCAGTTTGGCGTACAGCCAATATTCCGTTTGCGACACAAAGCCAAGACTCAACAGTTAGCACTTTCATTCCAATGATGTACTTTAAGAATGATTATGTCTTTCTCGATGGTATGACAGCGGGAGCGCATCTTTATAAAGCAGACGACAACCAATTCGAAGTGAACGCGATCTCACGATTACGCTTTATAGATATCCCTGCAGGTGAGCAAAATGCGGCTCGTGGCGATACTCTCGATTATGGTTTGCAACTACGTTATAACATCGATGACACGTGGCACCTTGATACCGAACTTATGACCGATTATGACTATAACAAACATGCGAATCTAAGATTGCAAGGTACGCTTGATTATGGTGATCTTGAACTTAAGCCGAATGTGACACTGCGTTATAAAGACTCTGGCTTTAATACTGAGTACTACGGTTCATACAATGGTCAAAGCCAAGATATCAACGGCGCTTTCGATTATGCAATGGGTGTTGATGCTAAGTATCACTTGGTTTCAAACCTTTATATGCTTGGTGCAACGAATATTCGTATGCTGGATAACTCGGCTTATCATTCCGATGTGATTAAAGAGCGCTTTGAAGGTGAGGTGTATTTAGGATTCGGTTTCTTTAACGAGAAGAAAAAATCGACTTCTAAAGCTAAACAGCACAGTCGTGATATCAGTACTAAACCGTATGTACGTGTCGCTCATGGTTATGCGTCGCCATCGGACATGGGGGACATTCTGACATTTAATGGGAAACGTGACCCGTATAACAACCAAGTGACGTCGGTTTTCTATGGGCACCCGCTGACAGATGAGTTGTTTGGTTTGCCTCTTGATATCTATTTTAGCCCGGGTTATGCCCATCATTGGAGCTCGGAAGTACAAGATACGGGTAACGAATTTGTGGCACTAATTAAGGCTTACTATACATTCAACTGGCCTGTAAAAATGCGACTTGGTGTGGGTAATGGTGTGTCATACATCGACAATATTACCTATATTGAACAGCAAGAAATGGACAAGAAAGAAAAGACGGCAAGCCACGTGATGAACTACATTGACATCTCTTATGACGTCAACATCGGCTCTATCTTTAGAAAACCCGAATGGGAAAGCTTGTGGCTAGGTTACTCGTTGCATCACCGCAGTGCGATCTTTGAAGCATCATCGCAGTTCGGCCGAATCAAAGGCGGCAGCAACTATAGTACCGTTTATCTTCAGTACGATTTCTAACCTTTTGCTATTGCAGTCGCGAGTTTGTGTTAAAACATGTGGCCTCTAAGCTTATAAGCCTCGCGAAAGCGGGGCTTTTTATTACGTCTGAGTTAACGCAAACACCGAGCTGTGCTACAATCCCGCCAGTTTGTAAATCGAAAATTGAACTAGGAAATGTTTTGACTTCCTCTCTCTCTGAAAACAATAACAACAACCCAACGGCCAAAGCAAATAACGCGCATTCACTAAAAAAAGCATTGAATGAGTGCATGATTCGCGACCGTTTTCGTCTCCATAAGCGCATTTCTGGCGCGAGTCGCATTAAAAATGAACAATCAAAAGCGGCGGTTTTCGACGAAATAGCGATGGATATTGCTAAGTCTATGATGCAGGCGCAACAGCGCGGTACCCATAAAGCGACCATTAATTACCCTGAGTTGTTGCCAGTCAGCCAAAAGAAAGACGATATCGCTAAAGCAATCCTAGAGAATCAAGTGGTGATTGTTGCAGGTGAAACGGGCTCAGGTAAAACCACGCAGCTACCAAAAATCTGTTCCGAATTAGGTCGAGGCAAGTTTGGACTTATTGGCCACACTCAACCACGTCGACTTGCTGCACGTTCGGTTGCCAACCGTATTGCGGAAGAAATGGAATCGCCACTTGGTGAGTTTGTCGGCTATAAAGTTCGATTTAACGACCAAATCTCGGATAGTACCCAAATTAAATTAATGACGGACGGTATCTTACTGGCTGAGATCCAACATGACCGTTATTTAAATCAGTATGACACTATCATCATCGATGAAGCGCACGAACGTAGCCTTAACATCGACTTTATTTTGGGCTACTTGCGAGAGTTATTGCCAAAGCGCCCAGATTTAAAAATCATCATTACCTCAGCCACGATCGACCCAGAGCGTTTTTCAAAACACTTTAACGACGCGCCTATTATTGAAGTGTCGGGTAGAACCTATCCGGTGGATACCCGTTATCGTCCATTACGTGGAGAAGATGATGCTGACCGCGACCAGCTAGAAGGCATCTTTGAAGCGGTTGATGAATTGTGTGATGAAGGGTTAGGCGACATTCTTATCTTTATGAATGGCGAACGCGAAATTCGAGATACTGCGGATGCGCTGAACAAAAGAAACCTGCGAGATACTGAAATTGTGCCTTTGTACGCGCGATTATCTTCGGGTGAGCAAAACAAGATTTTCCAGTCTCATACTGGTCGCCGTATTGTACTTGCCACTAACGTAGCTGAAACGTCGCTTACCGTTCCTGGAATTCGTTATGTTATCGATCCGGGAACCGCGAGAATTAGCCGCTATAGTTACCGTACTAAAGTACAGCGGCTGCCAATCGAGGACATCTCTCAAGCGAGCGCTAATCAACGAAAAGGTCGTTGTGGACGAGTGGCTGAAGGTATTTGTATTCGCCTTTATTCAGAAGAAGATTTTGAATCTCGCGCTGAGTTTACCGACCCTGAGATATTACGAACGAATCTAGCGTCAGTTATTTTGCAAATGACGGCATTAGGACTTGGCGACATCGATGCTTTCCCGTTCGTTGAGGTACCTGATAAACGTAATGTTCAAGACGGTATACGATTGCTCGAAGAATTAGGGGCAATTAACGATAAAGCGAAAGATCCGCGTAAGCGACTTACGTCAATTGGACGTAAACTCGCCAAGTTACCTATTGATCCCCGACTAGGGCGTATGGTGCTGGAAGCACCAAGACTCGGCTGTTTAAAAGAAATTATGGTGATTGCATCGGCCTTGTCGATTCAAGATCCGCGCGAAAGACCGAGTGATAAGCAGCAGTCATCGGATGATAAGCATCGTCGATTCTTTGATAAAGAATCCGACTTTATGGCGTTTGTGAATCTGTGGGATTACATTCAAACCAAACAGAAAGAGCTATCGGGCAACCAATTTAGACGTCATTGTAAGACTGACTTTCTTAATTATTTGCGTGTTCGTGAATGGCAAGATGTCTATTTCCAAATCCATCAAGCCATGCGCGAAATGGATGCTAAGTTAAACCAGGAGCCGGCAAACGAGCAGTCCGTTCATATGGCTTTGCTTGTGGGATTGCTGTCTCACATCGGTGTAAAAGACCAAGAGAAAAACGAATACCAAGGCGCCCGTAATGCTCGTTTTCATATTTTCCCGGGCTCTGGTTTGTTTAAGAAACAGCCGAAATGGATCATGTCGGCGGAATTGGTTGAAACGTCTAAGTTGTGGGGGCGAATTATCGCCAAAATCCAGCCAGAGTGGATTGAACCGTTAGCCAAGCACTTGGTGAAAACCAGCTATAGCGAACCCCATTGGTCGAAGAAACAAGCTGCGGTCATGGCGCATGAGAAAGTGATGCTATATGGCATTCCTATCGTACCAAAGCGCCTGGTTAACTATAGCCAGATTGACCCAGTGGTTAGCCGAGAAATTTTCATTCGCAGTGCGTTGGTAGAAGGAGAGTGGGAGACAAAACACGCTTTCTTTAAACAAAACCGTAAGCTGCTGCAAGAAGTAGAAGAGTTGGAACACAAATCTCGTCGTCGCGATATCTTGGTTGATGATGATGAATTGTTTGATTTTTATGACCAGCGTGTTGATACCGATGTTGTATCCGGAAAGCACTTTGACACGTGGTGGAAAAAAGTCAGTAAGACGAATAAAGATCTACTGAACTTTGAAAAAGAGCAGCTGTTTAAAGGGGATGCCAGTCACGTTACGGAGTTGGATTACCCGAACTTTTGGCATCAAGGCGATTTTAAGCTCAAGCTCAGTTATCAGTTTGAACCGGGTGAAGACAACGATGGTGTGACAGTTCACATCCCACTGCCGATATTAAACCAAATCGATAGTGATGGATTTGACTGGCAAATTCCTGGGCTACGACATGAACTGATTGTAAGTTTAATTAAGTCATTACCAAAAACGGTACGAAAGAACTTTGTTCCAGCACCTAACTACGCCGATGCTTTTTTAGCACGTACCAAGGTGATGGAAGCGCCACTGTTGGATTCGCTAGAAAAAGAGCTGCGCCGTATGACGGGCGTTGAAATTCTTCGCGAACAGTGGAACCTTACCCAACTAACCGATCATCTAAAGATCACTTTTAGAGCCGTTGATCACCGCAATCGCAAGCTTAAAGAAAATCGCGATTTGTTTGAATTGAAAGAAAGCCTAAAAGACAAAGTACAAGCAACATTGTCAAAAGTGGCCGATGACGATATTGAACAACAAGGTCTCCACACATGGAGCTTTGGCGAGTTACCTAAAGTGTATTCGCAAAAACGTGGTGGCTTTGATGTGAAGGCTTATCCTGCGCTGGTGGATAAGAAAGACAGTGTCGAGATTAAACTGTTCGAGACAGAAGTAGAGCAAGAGCTTGTGATGAAAGAAGGGCAGCGTCGATTGGTGTTGCTTAATGTCCCTTCACCCATTAAATACTTACATACCAATTTGCCTAATAAGTCAAAGCTGGGCTTGTATTTCAACCCATATGGCAAAGTCTTAGATTTGATTGATGACTGCATATCCTGTGGTATTGATAAGTTGATTGAAGAGCAGGGCGGTCTGGTTTGGGATTCAGAAAAATTTGATGCGCTGAAAGAGCACGTTCGCGCTGAGTTAGATGAAACCGTGGTGGATATCGCCCAGCAAGTAGAGACGATTCTAACCACGGCGTTTAACTTGAACAAAAAGTTAAAAGGGCGTGTGGATTTGTCGATGGCGTTTGCGTTATCTGATATCAAAGCACAGATTGAAGGGTTGATATTTAAGGGCTTTGCTACCGAGTGTGGTTGGAAGCGATTACCTGATATCTTGCGGTATTTACGTGCAATTGAACGTCGAATGGAGAAACTTCCCATTGATCCAAACCGAGATAGAATGCACATGCTCAAAGTGGAATCGGTCACCCAAGATTACAAAGAGTTACTGAACAAAATTCCAAAGGGCATGAAAATACCCGAAAATGTCAAAGAAGTTCGTTGGATGATTGAAGAACTAAGAGTCAGTTTCTTTGCTCAACAACTTGGAACACCTTATCCGGTCTCCGACAAGCGAGTTCGTAATGCCATTGACGCATGTTAGTCACAGAAAACGTGAATAGTTAGACAAATAACAGCTCAATACCATGGAATTCAAGAAGTTTTACCAAAATTTGAAACGAAGGGATTCCTATTAAGATAGGGTATGTGATATATAAAGCTCCGCGGTGGCTTTTATTGGATTCACCGCTATTTCATAAACAAGAAGGTTTACAATGAAAAAGACACTTTTAGCGCTTGCGCTTGTTGGTGCATCGACGTCGGCATTTGCTGACGCGTGGTTATACGGTGGTGTTTCTGCAGGTCGTGCTGACTACAATAACAACAGCGACACACCAATGGGTTTCCATGTTGGTACTGGTATTCTACCAATTATTGGTATTGAAGCGGGTTACTGGAAGCACGGTAATTTCGATATCAATGACCAAAACAAAGGCAATGGGTATGCAGAGCTAGGCTCTTGGTATGCAGCGCTTAAACCAAGCATCGATATTGGTCCGGTTCAGCTGTACGCAAAAGGTGGTCTGCACTATTACAACGCGGATTATAAAAACGGTCTAAGCAACCAAAGCAGCGACAACGGTACTGATTTTATGTACGGTGTTGGTGCAGAGTACTTTGTGACAGACATGCTTTCTGTGGGCGCGAGCTGGCAGCGTTTCAATGGTGTAAAAACCATTGCAAACAGTAAAGACTTAGATAGTTTCACTATCAACGCAACGCTTCACATCTTCTAAGATAGTGTGATAGACGTATGAATCTTAAAAAAGCGACCGAAGGTCGCTTTTTTAATGTCTGTGAATAGGTTTTAGCTCGACGTTATCTACGATTCGTCGTCGAGTGTTGTAACCTCAGAATCCTTGTCATTTTCTAATATTTTTTCACCAACAATGACAACCTCACCTGTTTCTTCATCAAGATATGCGCCAATTGGTTGTGGTGCTTCGTACAGATACTCGTAACAAACGCGCGCCTCCACTACTCCAGAGTTTTTATTTCCTTCGGTCGCAATCGCGCCATCTCGGTTCTGTTCAAGCCATTCATTGGCGGCCGCTCGTAGTGGCTCTTCGGCGGTATAGGAAAAGAGACCTTCGTTGTTATAACACACCAGAATTTGATGCTTTTCTTTGTTACGGTTTGGAGCCACTAAATATTGGCTACCGTCTGATGAATTAAAATAGACATCGTTGGAAGTGACGTCGTAGTTGATCATTTGAGAAACTTCTTTCGCCATATTGTACACAGAGCAGCCAGATAAAGAGGCGGTAAAGAGGGTGGCTAGCAGTAATTTATTCATTCATATGTTCTCTATAGGAGACCATCCGTGTCTTGGTAAGTCCTTGCTTTAAATTGATAACATGAATGGTATATCAGGTTGCTTTTCTAGAGATGTTTAAAGGGATTAACAATGAGTGCAAACAAGAGGATAAGGGAAGGCTATTGCATAAGGGGAGTTAAGGCTCAAACGGTGTGAGCCTTAACAAAGAAAGGATGAGATAGGTTAGAACTTGTAGCCGACAGTTAGTGAAAGTTGGTCAGTGTTCAAATTATTTACGTTATAGAAGTCATAGCGTAAATCGGTATACAAACCCATATCGATGTTCGCTCGTACGCCAAACCCACCCATCAATGATGTTTCTTTATTCGAAAATGTTTTACCATTGCTACGAGTTTGTGTTTCATTGGCACGAATGAGACCGACTGCACCATAGGGTTTGATCGCCCAACCGTCTAGCGTAAACATGTAACCTAGGTCGGTATCTATTTTGTAATTACTTCCATCAATTTCAAGATTGCCTGTTTTTCCATTATTGTTCTGGTATGAAGCGTTGATGCCCACAATACGGTTAATGTCATAGCCATATTCGAGCTTGATACCATCACCCCAATCAAGGCCGCTGTTATCAATAACGAGGTCTGTGTTTGAATAGCCAAGCCCGACACGATGACCTGATACGTCAGTGCTGTTAGAAGCAAAAGCCGGTGCAGCGGCGGAAAAGGCGAAGATCGTTGGAAGAATAAATTTGCTAAATGTCATAGTATTAGAACCTTAGTGGTTGTAGCGTCCGTTCTAATTTGTCCATGATGATGATTAGTTGTGTCTTCAAATGACGACATGTCACTTGATACGAATAATGTGAATAGTGGAGCGCGATTAGCTCTCAGAGTCGTTTTTATTTTGTGACGTTGTATTTTTAGAATCGTTTTCTGCGAGTTGCGCTTCTAGCTCTTTGATGCGAATCTCGGCTTCAAGTTCTGCGACGCGTTTTTCTGCATCACTGCGATGGTCTTGTGATACGCCATCTGCCAATATTTGTGTGTCGTTTGTTGAGCGAGAGTCATCAAGATCTTTCATTGAACCTGCAACCCCACCCGCAACCCCGCCAGCTACTGCGCCTTTAGCCGCTAGACCTGCGTCACCCGTTAACGCTCCCATGGTTGCTCCGAGTAAGACCCCACCAGCAGCGCCACGATTACGTGCTGCATTTTCATTGTCTGAATCAAAGGCGGGTGAAGCGCATCCTGCAAGTACCATTAATGTTGTTGCCACCATAGCGGCTTTGGCGTGCTTAATAGTAAAGGTCATATTGAATCTCACTCTGCGTTGTTGGGACGAGGTAAATATTACGAGATGATTCAGTCTGTGAGAATTGATTAGTTGTTATAGGTCTGATAACCAAATGGAATCACCCTAAGAATACCTATCTATTATGGTGGCTAAAGTATTCCAGTCTTATGGAGGCGCATAAGACTGAGAACGAATTACCAACTAGGCGTTTCAAATTCGCTTAAGAGAAAGTCTAGAAAAAGGCGAATTCGCTTGGGTTGATATTGTCGGCTGACATAGACGACATTTAAATCGCTACTGGATGCAGAATTTGACGCGGTGAAGTTAACTCGATAGTCACTTAAAACCACCTGTAATTTATCGCTATTAATGTCCTGTTGAACATCTAATAGGGACTTTAGTGCGATGCCATAACCGTCTAATGCCCAGCGACGTATCACTTCACCATCATCAGAAAAACGACGGGGTTGAACTGCGACTGACTGATGTGTATCCCCCTGACGAAAGTGCCATCGAGTAAGTTCTTCATGGCTTCGTAACATGGCGAGACAGTGATGGCTTGTGAGTTCCGCCGGGGTAGTGGGTACGCCATGCTTGCGTAAGTACTCTGGGGATGCACAAAGAACACGTTGACTTGATGCAAGCCGTCGGGAGATGAGGTTACTGTCGGCCAGCTCGCCATAACGAATGACAATATCAATACCAGACTCCGTGATATTGGTGAGTGTATCATTGAGATATAAATGAGGGATGACATTTGGGTACTGTTGGCAAAATGATGTGAGTATTGGCAGGATAGCTTGCCGTCCAATATCGCTTGGGGCGGCTATTTTAAGGGTTCCTTTTACTTCATTTAAACCACTTTGAAGCAAGCTTTCCGCTTCATTTACATTATTAATAATCTCTAAACTCGACTGATAATAGAGTGCACCGGAATCGGTTAATGATAGATGTCGTGTACTTCGGTTGAGTAACTTAACTCCGTATCTTTGCTCTAAGGCTTTCAATCGCGAGGTAACTGTAGCGGGAGACAGACCCAACTCTCGCCCCGCAGCGGCTAACCCTTTGTGTTTGACTATGCTAACGAACATTGTCATATCTGCAAACTTATCCATAGTGACTCCCACTTACTGCCAATTGAACACGCTATTAGGCTCATTATTATTTAGATTAACCAAATAATGAATTCAAAATTAAGGTAATTATCAAATTAAATGGAATCTATAGACTAGAGGGCATCAATTATTACCCAATTGGAGTCGTGGTATCACGTGCTCCAAAGCGATGAAGAGAGTGTAAGTATGAATAACAACAAGATGCCCATGCAAGTATGGATATTGACGCTTGCTGCGTTTGCCATTGGTACTGCAGAGTTTGTGATAGCTGGTATTTTGCCGCAAATCGCCATGTCATTGTCGATCACTGAAGGGCAGGCCGGCTATTTGATTAGTGCTTATGCGTTAGCGATTGTATTTGGAGGGCCTATACTGACGATATATTTGGCTCGATTTAATAAAAAGGTGGTTCTCGCCAGTTTAATGGTGCTGTTTATCCTAGGTAACCTAATGTCTGCCTTTGCGGTTAATTACCAAGTTCTTATGTGGAGCCGAGTGATTACAGGGTTAGTGCAAGGCCCTTTTTATGGCATTGGTGCCGTTGTGGCGACCAGTTTAGTGTCTGAAAAATTAGCAGGTCGTGCTGTGGGGCAGATGTTTGCAGGCCTTACGTTAGCTAACGTGCTAGGGGTACCAGGGGGAACCTGGATTGGTTTGGAGTTTGGTTGGCATGTCACATTCCTAGTGGTCGCCGGTTTTGGACTTGTCGCAATGACGTTCATTTTGTCCGGCATTAAATCAACTGGGCATGGAGAGACTAAAAGTAGCGCAATGCAATTGAAAGCCTTTAAAAATCCAATGTTGTTAATGAGCTTGGCAATTACCGTGTTTGCTTGGTCGGGTTTTATGACGTTATATGGCTATATCGCACCGATAGCTATGCACGTGACTGGATTTAGTGAAGGCGCTGTAACATGGATCTTGGTTGTCGTTGGGGTGGGGCTGATTGTTGGTAATACGCTAGGTGGCCGTTCATCTGATCATAATTTACAAAAGGCTTCGATTTTTTGGGTTATAGCAATGATAGCTTCGTTAGTTTTAGTTGGGCTTGCTGTTAATAATCAGTGGCTATTTGTGGCAGCGGCTTTCGTATTCGGTGTCGCCTCTTTTGCCAATGTACCCGCCATGCAATTACGTGTCATGAATCATGGTGGCGACGGTCAAGAGTTAGCGGCGACTGCTAATATATCGGCTTTTAACTTAGCGAATGCTTTTGGTGGTGTGTTAGGCGGTGTCGTCATAGATAGCCAAGTGGGTGCAGGCATGATCCCTTTTGCTGCTATTGTGGTACCAATAGTTGGGGTGATATTTATTGTCGTGATTAACCGTCGGGAAACTCATACCGCAGCAATCAGAGAAAGTCATGCTGCATAGAAGCGCTGCCCGATAAAATTGAGTCGAAAGTAGTGTGAATCTAAAAGCACTTAATAGCAGATTACGATCGTTCAATAAGTGAATGATTCAGCTCATGCGTATAGTTAGGATTCACAAAATAACGACAGGGTATGACGCAGCGATACAGTGTGATTTCGCGTGAAATGGTAACGTAGTCTTTTGGAATTTACATGGAGTAACGATGAAATTACTTGTTAGTTTATTCATTTTAGTCGCTGGCATGTCTAGCGCTTCGGAGTTCTCGCCAGCAACAGAACCAGTGGATGGTTGTCCGGGAGATTTTTTTGTTCAAAAAGCACGAGTCTTTGATGCTGTGACAATTTGTGCAACAGAGAATGTCGAATCGAGCAAGATAAAACATGCGGCAAATGTCACGGCACAGTGGCTCGATAATAACGAGGATGGCAGCGTTGATGAGCCAGCATTGTTGTCACACTTGCGCCAGAACCATGCAACGTTAATTATGACACGCAGTGGCTTGAGTGAGGCCGCTTTTGAGAGCCTTAGCCCGTATCTTGAATATATAGTAGGGCAAGATCTTTCAGCTGATGAGACTAACCCAAAATCTTCAAGAGATGCTTCGCAAGAGGAGATTCATCATTTGATCGTTAATGCGGGATGGCAATGGTACTTACCATTGGTCTTTAGCGACAGCGAAAATCAGCAGAGCCTATTGCGAAAGCAGTGGCAATTAGCCGATGAGAAAGGTTTATATCGTTATAATGATCCAACTTGTGACAGCGCGTGTAAAACTGTTGAATTCTTCTACCTTGGTACGGCGGCTTATTTAGGATCGGCCGCCGATTTACAAAGTGATGAAATGGGGATTAAAAATAAACAGGCCTTGCGTGAGGAACTCCCTGGGCTAGTCAAAATTTTTGAATCTGAACTTTATCATTACCCCATATTCAAATGGCCAGATGGACATTATCCCTATAGGAACAGCATACGCTATGTCGGTTTAAAGGAGTAAATACGGTTATTTAGCGTTTGAGAACGTTCATGGCTCCATCACTTAATAGTAGGCCTCAATAATATTATTGAGGCCTACTTATTTGCAACTTAACGGGTGACGCTACTTGGTAGCTTGAATTTGATCTAACAGAGGAACGAGATCCGGATTTTCCTTGCGGAATTTATCATAGACAGGCTTTACCGCTTTTTGGAACGCCAAAATATCGCTTTCTACAAAAGTAACATTATTTTTAGTCAGTGAGGCAATGGCTTCTTTCTCATACTCAGTCCACTTAGCTTCCTGCACTGGGATAGTATCGTTAGCTGCCTTACGGATTCCGGCTTTTTGTTCATCAGTCAATGAATCCCAAACTTTTGTCGAGATCACTAGTACATCAGGAACCATAGTGTGCATATCTTTAGAGAATACATTTTTGACTTCGTAGTGACGAGAAGAGTAATAAGATGGAATATTATTTTCTGCACCATCAACCACGCCTTGCTGCATTGCTGAGTAAAGCTCGCCATATGGAAGCGGTACAGGTGTACCACCTAGTGCTTTAATGGTATCTATGGAAAGGGCAGAGCTCTGAACCCTAATTTTCATTCCTTTTAGATCTTCTGGAGTCCGAATCGGTTTACTGGTGTAGAAGCTACGCTCTCCCGCATCAAGGAAAGCAAGACCAATAAAACCTGAGTCACGAGATGAAGCCAGAATTTGTTTGCCGATTGGTCCATTTAGCACGGCTTCATACTGTTCTCTACTCTCGTATAAATAAGGTAAAGACAGTAAGTTATAGTCTGGTGCAAATGTGTTTAATGTGGCCGCACTCGCTTTAGTCAGTGCGACTGTGCCATTTTGGACCATCTGTAATCCTTCAGATTCGTCGCCTAATGTACCGTTAGGGTAGACTTTGACACGTATTTTTGCATCTTGTCTTACTTGCTTTGCAAACCAGTCTAGCGATTCGTGCACTGGGTGCTCGGTCGGTAATGCATGAGATAATTTCAATGTTGCGTGAGCATTTCCAACAAGTAGTGCAGAAATAGCGCAAGATAATAAGAGTTTATTTAAATGTTTCATTGGAATATTCCTACTTTATTAATACTAGTTATTTAACATATCCGGCCATTTCTGGTAGCCAAAGACTTAATGAAGGGAAAAGAATGACGAGTGCTAAGGTGAGTAGCATCATCATAAACAGCGGTATCATTTTGGGAACCACTTCGCCGAGCTTAGTGTCGTAGACACTACAGCCGACAAATAGCGCAGTGCCAACAGGGGGCGTACAGATACCGATGCACAGGTTAAACACCATGATAATTCCGAAGTGGATAGGGTCTATTCCCATCAATGTGGCTATCGGAAGAAAGATCGGTGTGAAGATCAATACGGCTGGCGTCATATCCATGAAAGTTCCGATAATCAGCAATACCACGTTCATTAACAGTAATACCATTAAAGGGTTTTCTGATGCGGACAGAATGAAATCGGATATAAAGGTCGGTATATCAGCATTGGCCATGGACCATGACATTGCTGAAGACGTCGCAACCATTAAAAGGACTATGGATGTTGTGACAACACTTTCAACAATAGTGGGAAATAGGTCTTTTATTTTTAGTTCTTTGTAGGCAAAGCCTAGGATCAAGCAATAGACAACGGCAATTGCTGAAGCTTCAGTTGCCGTAAATATGCCAGCTAAAATCCCGCCCATAATAATGATGACTAAACTCAAACTTGGTAGCGCATCAAAAACGACCTTACTGACTTTCTCTTTGAATTCGAAAGTTTCTGTTGGAATACCATGCTTTTTGCCGAAAAGGAAAATACCGACCATGATCGATAAACCCATCATGATACCGGGTACATATCCAGCGATGAATAAATATTGTACCGATGTACTACTGACTAGGGCGTACAATATTAGAATATTCGATGGTGGAATTAGCAAGCCTGCGGGGCAGGATGTTACGTTAACGGCGGTTGAAAAAGCACGTGGATAGTTATTATCATCCTGAAGTGGACGCATGATACCGCCTACCGCTGCTGCTGATGCAGTAGCTGAGCCAGATAATGCACCAAACATCATATTTGCAATAACGTTTACATGAGATAACCCACCAGGAAGACGCCCCCCAAGCAGCATAGCAAAGTTGATGAGTCGTTTGGCAAGGCCCCCTCGATTCATGAGGTTTCCAGCAACGATGAAAAAAGGTAAAGCAAGAAGCCCAAAGTTATTTAAGCCGTTTGCCAGCTTTTGGGATACCAGTACTGATGTTTGTTCGATTGGAAAATCGACAAATACAGTAAAAAATGACGCGAGCCCTATTGCGAAGGCGATAGGAACACCAATAATTAATAGAAATCCTAGCGTGCCAAATAAAACAATAACAGGAAAGGCCGCATAAAATACGTCTGGAGCATTTAATAAGAATTCTTGAGAGAATAATAGATCAGTAAGAGTCATAGTATAATTTCCTATTACAACGCACTAAGCTTCTCGCTTGTGAGTTCCTTTCGCTAAGCAAATCGCGGCATTAATCATGTCAAGAATTCCAAAGTAGCTAATTAGAACGCCTGCTAGTGGAACGACTACGTAGAGATAGCCGATAAGAAAATGGTGACCAAAAAGCACGATCCCCGGTGAAATTTGTCCATTTGCAAGTGTTGCACTGACCAGTTCAAATCCACCATAGATGAACGCTACGGAAGACAGTAAAACAACGAAGAAATTGGTAACAATGGCTAGGATGTTTTTTCCTTTTTCTCCTACTTTGGATGAGATCATCTCTAAGGCTAGGTGTCGTCGAATAGAAAAGGTGTATGCGCCACCTAAAATACCAATCCATACAAGTAAATAGCGAGATAGTTCGTCCGTAAAATTGGATGGACTATTTAGTACAAATCTTGAAAAAACTTGCCATGTCACAGCAATAATCATCAAGGCCATAAATAGTGTGAGTAATACACGAAGTGTTTTACCTATATATTCATTGATTAAATCAATAATCATTCCATTATCTCTTCTAACATCGTCAATTCGCCGGCGTTAGGCGGTCTTAATCATCTTAATATCGAAAACGATTAGGATTATCTAATGCCACTTTTTTGGTCCAACCAAAATCACGATATATATTACACAAACTTAAAATCTAAAAACCACCTAAGATCAAATAAATAAACTTTTTGTATAACACGTTGTAGAAACGTGATTCAAGGCATGGTTTTCCAAAATAAAGCAGTAAATAGGTGATTTTAATCACATGTATCAATCGTACTGTTGAGTTGTATAGTTGTTGTATTTGTTGTTTTCTGTATTATCTTAAGTATTGGTATAACAAATATGGTGATATTGGTATGAACAATTTTATGAGTGACGACTTTTTGCTGTACAACGATTTTGCAAAGCGGCTGTACCACGATGTGGCGGCAGATTTACCGATTATTGACTATCACTGCCACCTCCCACCCAGTCAAGTTGCGAGCGATTACCAGTTTACTAACCTAACGGATATTTGGTTACGTGGAGATCATTATAAATGGAGAGCAATGCGTAGTAATGGGGTTGACGAGAGGTTGTGCACTGGTAATGCGTCGGACAAAGACAAGTTCTTGGCGTTTGCTCGAACGGTCCCGTTTACCATCGGCAATCCAATTTTTCACTGGACGCATCTTGAACTAAGGCGTCCTTTTGGGTTGACCAACATGGTTCTGAATGAAGGCAATGCTGAACATGTTTGGGATACTTGCAACGAAATGCTGGCAGCACCCGAATTCAGTGCTCGTTCTATCATGAAGAAAATGAACGTTGAGATGGTCGGTACAACCGATGATCCTATTGATGATTTGGCAGCCCATAAAATTGTTGGCTTAGACAAGGATTTTTCAGTTCAAATGCTACCTAGCTGGCGACCGGATAAAGCGTTTAATATTCACTTAGATACATTTCCTGCGTATATCGATTCACTCTCCGAAGTAGCGAATGTGGAGATTGGAACATTTTCCGATCTTTGTTTGGCGTTATTTAACCGTTTGGATCACTTTGCACAGCATGGATGTACCATTTCAGATCATGCACTAGATACGGTGTCTTTTGCTGAATCAACGCCACACGATTTAGATCGTATTTTGGCAAAACGCTTATCAGGCGGTGCCGTTGATGAGTTAGAAGTCGCACAATTCAGAACGGCAATACTAGTTTATCTTGGAAAGCAATATGCGGAGCGCGGCTGGGTGCAGCAATATCATATTGGCGCAATGCGAAATAATAATACAAGAATGTTCAATATATTAGGGCCGGATACGGGATTTGACTCTATCAATGATGGACTAGTGGCGCTGCCTTTGTCTCGTCTCCTAGATGCACTCGATCGAGAAGATGCGTTGCCCAAAACCATTCTATATTGTTTGAACCCTAGAGATAACGAAGTACTCGCTACTATGTGTGGGAATTTTCAAGGAGGGGTGGAAGGAAAAATTCAGTTTGGATCTGGCTGGTGGTTCAACGATCAAAAAGATGGTATGGAACGTCAGATTACTCAATTAGCACAATTGGGCTTGTTAAGTCGTTTTGTTGGGATGCTAACGGATAGTCGAAGTTTCTTATCCTACACCAGACACGAGTATTTCCGCCGTATTCTTTGCCAGACTATTGGTCAATGGGTCGAAAAAGGAGAAGCGCCTGCGGATTTTGAACTATTGAGTAGAATGGTCCGCGATATTTGCTACTACAACGCTAAGAACTATTTTGCGATTACCGCTAAGTAATACGCTACTTGAGAATAATAATAGGTATATAAGATGAAAAAACTTAATCGCGAAACGTTCTCAGTAAAACAATACCCAACGAGAGTCATCCAGTTTGGAGAAGGGAATTTTTTACGTGCGTTCGTAGACTGGCAAATAGATTTACTTAATGAACATACAGATTTTGATAGTGGAGTCAGTATCATTCGACCTATTGATACGGCGTATCCACCGATCTTGAACACTCAGCAGGGACTGTATACAACAATTATTCGTGGACTTGATGTCAATGGCAACAAGGTATCCGACACTCGCCTTGTTAGTTCTGTAAATGAAGAGCTTTCCGCTTATGGGGAATTTGATGCCGTTCTAGAATTGGCACGAAATCCAGATATTCGATTCGTATTTTCAAACACGACTGAAGCGGGCATTACTTATGTCGAGCAAGATAACCTGACAGATGCGCCTCCAAGCAGTTTTCCTGCAAAATTGACTCGGATGTTATGGGAGCGTTTTATCGCATTTGATGGTAGTGATGAAAGTGGTGTGGTTATTATTCCGTGTGAACTCATTGATTATAACGGCGAAGCATTAAAAGCGATCATTCATCAATATATTTCATTATGGAGGTTGCCAGAGGCGTTTACCGCATGGATAAACGACGCAAATACATTTTGTTCTACACTGGTCGACCGAATTGTTACTGGGTATCCACATGATGAAGTACAGAAGCTGGAGTCGAAATTAGGCTATCAAGATAGTTTCTTGGTGAGTGCGGAATGCTTCTACTTGTTTGTAATTCAAGGACCGGATTGGTTGAACAGGGCGTTGTGCTTGGACCAACTCAATGACACCAACAACATCAATATACTAATTGTCGAAGATATTAAACCGTATAAGGAGCGTAAAGTTGCCATCCTAAACGGAGCCCATACCGCGCTAGTTCCGGTTGCTTTCCAAGTAGGTATTGATACTGTCGGCGAGAGCTTACAAGACGATCAAATCTATAATTACTTTAAACGAATTGTTTTTGATGAAGTTATCCCAACACTATCCTTGCCACAGTCAGAGTTGCAATCATTCGCGATGGATGTCGAAAATCGCTTTAAGAACCCATATATTAAGCATCAATTACTTTCTATCGCTCTAAATAGTATGAGCAAATTTAAAACTAGATTGCTCCCCCAGATTCTAAATTATACCAATCAAAATGCTACCCCCCCGCCATATTTGACGTTCTCTCTTGCGGCTTTAATTACCTTTTATCGCGGTAAGCGCGGGAGTGAAGAATTTACTCTTAGTGATGACCAAGATTGGTTAGAGCTATTCGCAACTGAATGGCCACAAATCGAAAGGGGAGATATCCAGGTAAATGTGTTGGTTGAAAAAGTACTTGGAAACGTATCGCATTGGGGAATGGACCTAAATACAATTAGCCAGCTTAGCGATGAAGTGACAAGGCATGTGGAGACGATTTTACAAATTGGTATGCGTCGTGCGCTTAGTCAAGTTTAAGGAGCTATTGCGTGAATTCAATCTTTAAAATTCATGATGCGGACAACGTTGCTGTGGCGCTACATGATCTTAATGAAGGCAGTATGATTCGTGTAGGGTGTCAAAACCTACAACTTGTATCGACTATTCCTCAAGCACATAAAGTAGCGCTTGCATCGATTGAAGCTGGGGCTGAGGTCATTAAATACGGATATCCTATTGGCCATGCAGTGACGTCCATTCAAGTTGGGGAACTGGTGGATCATCACAATGTTCGTACCAATCTAGCTGAGCTGGAGGAGTATCAATATAAGCCAGAATTTCAAGAGGTCTCATCGACGTTACCCGATCGACAAGTTCAGCTTTTTCGTCGTGCCAATGGCGAAATTGGTATCCGAAACGAGCTATGGATTATTCCAACTGTTGGGTGTGTCAATGCGATGGCTCATATGATGAAAAAAAATTATGAAGCTAATAACGATGTAGGGGATATCGATGGCATTCAAGTGTTTACTCATCAATATGGCTGCTCACAGCTTGGTGTGGATCATGCAAACACCAAGCTGCTTTTACAACGCCTTGCTACGCACCCGAATGCCGGAGGGGTATTAATCGTCGGGCTTGGTTGTGAAAATAATCAAGTTAGCGCTTTTAAAGAGTCTCTTGGTGAGTACGACTCTGATCGAGTGCGTTTCTTAGTGTGTCAAGAGCAAGATGACGAGGTTGAGGTAGGCATTGAAATACTAGGAGAGCTGCATCAAACCATGAGACAAGATTCTAGAGAAAACGGTTTACTCAGTGAAGTGCGTTTCGGTCTAGAGTGTGGGGGGTCTGATGGATTTTCTGGGATTACTGCTAATCCGCTACTTGGTCGGTTTTCTGACTATGTTATAACCAATGGTGGTACCTCTGTCTTAACAGAAGTGCCAGAAATGTTTGGCGCAGAACGTATTCTAATGCGCCGGTGTCAAAATAAAGGAACGTTTGAGCAAACGGTATCAATGATTAATGATTTCAAACAATACTTTATAGATCATGATCAGCCTATCTATGAAAACCCATCGCCAGGGAATAAGGCCGGAGGCATCTCTACCTTAGAGGAGAAATCATTAGGGTGCACCCAAAAAGCTGGGCGAAGCAAAGTGGTCGATGTACTTCGGTACGGAGACAAACTCATAGCCAAAGGTCTTAATTTATTAAGTGCTCCGGGAAATGACGCGATAGCAACTTCAGCATTAAGTATCGCAGGTTGCCACATGGTTTTGTTTAGTACCGGTCGAGGGACGCCTTATGGTGGTCCTGTGCCTACTATGAAGCTGGCTACTAACAGTGAGCTTGCCCAGCGCAAACCCCATTGGATCGATTTTAACGCGGGTGCTCTGGTTGAGCGTGTGACGATTGAAGAGTTGTTATCGTCATATATTGATAAGGTGGTATTGATTGTGAATGGTGAACAAACTTGCAATGAAAAGAATGACTTTAGAGAAATTGCAATCTACAAAAGTGGTGTAACGTTATAGCAGTAGAACACAGCTCTAGGATGCTATCACGTGATGTATATCTCAACTAATTAAGTTGTCATATATGTTCTGATTGTTTTAGAGCTTTTTTTATTATTGACTGAGCCTGAATTACGAAGTGCTAAACGATTTAAATTGGATAATATCTATTTAATTATCAACTACTTAATTTTTTTACGTTCAGGTTTTTTCATTAAATCTATAATTAAGTCATGATACTCGGCGTCGTTGACTTGTCTAAAGGCATAAGTTTGTTAGAATAATTGGTATAACAAGCAATCAGATGAGTATGAAGCATGGAACCAAACGAAAAACTATACCATAAGGTTGCAAACCGTATTAAGGATGATATCGCAGCAAAGAAGTATCAGGTCGGTGATATGCTGCCTGCCGAGCGATTGATCGCAGAAGAAATGCAAGTTAGCAGAACCGTCATTCGAGAAGCAATGATTATGCTGGAAGTTGAAGGTTTTGTTGAGGTACGAAAAGGCTCTGGTATTCGGCTTATCAATGCGACCCTTGAGCCGAAAATGACGACTGACGATCTTACTCCTGATCCCACTGCCTTCATTAAAATGTGCGGACCGTTTGAATTGTTGCAAGCACGACAATTATTTGAAAGTAATATTGCTGAATTTGCGGCCACTCAAGCAACGAAGCAAGACCTTGTCGCACTCATGAGAATTCAAGAGCAAGCTAAAAAAGATGACTTTTCACGTGATTCTTATTGGGATAGTGAATTTCATATTCAACTTGCTCGTTGTACACAAAATTCTGTCGTTGTGCATATCGCAGAAGTTATGTGTAATCATCGAGAGGATAACCCTTACTGGAAGAAACTGCATGAGCATATAAAGGATACGCAAATCCGCAGTTGGTGCTCTGAGCATGACAAAATCGTGCAGGCTTTGATTCAAAAGGACCCAGTAGCAGCTAGGGAGGCGGCGTGGCAGCATATAGAAAATACCAAACAGATGCTATTTGATGCGTCAAGTGAGGATTTTGATCGTTTTTTATTTTCTGAAAGCCCCGTCAACCTGTAAGTAGGTTGATTAGGTTGTTTCAGTAACCTTCCACGCTTAGAGCTAGCAGGCGTATTTTGCGATCCTGCTAGTCTCGTTTTGTTATATCCGACTATGTAAGTATCCGTTTATCAGTCCACGTCTAACTCATAACTAGCAGCGTTTATTATCTAAGACGTTGCTCCTTTAGTTTCAAAATGTGCGTCATTCTCAAATTAGACTTTGTCTAACTACCTAACTAATCCTAATGTTGTATTACGCTGCATCTATATTGCAGTATGAGCGAGGTGGTTTCACCCTGCTAATTATTACATAATCGTAATAATTAATTTCAATTTGGTGGGATTATCAAAGATTGGTAATTATCTATACTAAGCCCATCAAAACGAAACAGCGAGTGAGCACACTCTTCGTTCGCTTTATGCGGCGTCTATTTTTATCGCTCATTTTACTGTCCCGAAGTAAACAAAAAGGAAAACCCAATGGCACTTGAAATTAAACCAGGTCAAACATCAATTAAATCAAAAGCTATGGTAGCTTGGGCTGCTGGCGAACCACTAAAGATGGAAGAAGTTGACGTACAACTTCCTAAGGCGGGCGAGGTGCTTGTTCGCATCGTGGCAACGGGTGTATGCCATACCGACGCGTTTACGCTTTCTGGCGACGATCCAGAAGGTATCTTCCCATCAATCTTAGGTCACGAAGGTGGCGGTATTGTTGAAATGATCGGTGAAGGTGTGACTAGCGTTGAAGTTGGCGACCATGTTATTCCACTATATACCGCAGAATGTGGTGTTTGTAAGTTCTGTACTTCTGGCAAAACAAACTTATGCCAAGCGGTACGTGAAACGCAAGGTCAAGGTCTAATGCCAGACGGCACAAGCCGCTTCTCGATTAATGGCGAAACAATCTTTCATTACATGGGTTGCTCAACGTTCTCTGAATACACAGTACTTCCAGAAATTTCATTAGCGAAAGTCGCTAAAGAAGCGCCACTTGAAGAAGTATGTCTACTTGGCTGTGGTGTCACAACGGGTATGGGCGCTGTGCTAAACACGGCTAAAGTACAACAAGGCGACACTGTTGCGGTATTTGGTCTTGGTGGTATTGGTCTTTCTGCCATTATCGGTGCACGTATGGCGGGTGCAAAAACCATTATTGGCGTAGATATCAACGAAAGTAAGTTTGAGCTAGCGAAACAGCTTGGCGCGACTGACTGCATTAACCCAATGAAGTTTGATAAGCCAATCCAAGAAGTGATTGTTGACATGACGGATGGCGGTGTTGATTACTCGTTTGAGTGTATCGGTAACGTTAACGTGATGCGTCAAGCACTTGAGTGCTGTCACAAAGGGTGGGGCGAATCTGTCATTATCGGTGTGGCTGGCGCGGGCCAAGAGATCTCTACCCGTCCATTCCAACTGGTTACCGGTCGTGTATGGCGTGGTTCTGCTTTCGGTGGCGTGAAAGGCCGCTCAGAGCTACCTGAAATCGTTAACCGCTACATGGCAGGTGAGTTTGGTCTTCAAGAGTTCATCACTCATACCATGGGTCTACAAGATGTAAACGAAGCGTTTGAATTGATGCACAAAGGTGAGTCAATCCGTACCGTTCTACATATGGATAAGTAAAGGTAGTGTTGACCTAGGGTAAAGCCATACTAGGTTACACGAATAGTGATAAATGATTTGTCTAGCGCCTCTGTTGTTTAACGGAGGCGCTTTTTTTTTGTGTTGTACTGGCTATGCTTCTCTTCTGTTCTAATTCACTCCAATTAAGCCAATCGTTGGTAATATTTTGATTGTCTGCCTTTTTTCGAAATTCCCGGGAAACTGCGCGGCACGACACAATATAAATGTAACTATTTGATATGAAAGTTCTGTTATCTGAGCGGTCACCTGAATCATAGGTAAGTTATTTTTGAAACGTAAAGCCCAAACCCTATGATTAACCACAATTAAATCATGGATATAAAGGAGATCACCTATGAGTGCTTTGGAAAAACTGCACGTTCGCGAACACGAATCTGCTGTCAATTCGCTGAATCATAAACTTAACGCTCTGGATACAAGTCTGGGTATGGGTAGAACTGAAAAGGTTCTAACCTCATCTCTCAACTTAGAACTTTTTGAACGAAGTCAGGCTATTTCTGCGTGGAGTTGGTCTCGAGGCTTCGGCAATAAAGAATAGAGCGACTTCCGTTAAATGCTCTTCATAAGTCACCGAAAGGGTCGGGCTAACTATGACTAAAATATACAGTGATCTTGGTAGCGTATGAGATTGAATTGCTTAAAAGAGCTGGCCTATGACATAGTGGCCGACCCTTTCGGGATGCTTATTTCCTATCTAACTTATGTCGTTGGCATTATGTGTCTCAGCTTCTCGGTCTCAATTTTTGTAACCGACCGAGCGATTGATAGTTATTATTCGACAAGCGAAAACTTAGTTCGACTTCAGACTAATTTTAACCTGCCCAACGGTGATGTCGTTCGCTCCTCTATGGCTCCTTTTCCTGCGTATCACGCAATAAAAGAAAGCTCTATGGTTGAAGGTGCGAGCTTTCTTGGAAATCCAAGAGTCACTCTTAAAAGTGACACCACTACCACCACTACTCGCGACTTATATACAGCGAGCGATAATTTCTTTTCGTTGATAAATCCATTTACCACGGTACCTCCTCGACTTAAAGATAACGAGATAATCATTACACCTGAGTTTAATAGAGACTACCTGGGTTTTGATGAGCCAAAGGGAAAAGTGATTCATGTGGAGAGCATCGGCTTGTTCACCATCAAAGACGTGTTATCAATCAGGGAGGACACGTCGTTTAGAGTCGGAGCGATTGTCAATCATAGTGCTCTCTGGGACAATTATTACCACGGTATGTCACACAACTGGTACGACGTTGCTATTTACTTGTTTGCTCAGCTTAGCGAAGCCAATGCATTATCATCAGCAATGTTGTCTGACTTTGTTAGCCAGAATGCCCCCAATCTTCCGGGCGCACCTTTTACAGCCCAAGAGTTTATCGATCTGCAGGCAAACCCAGTATCACAGATACACTATGACTTGGGGTTGCCAGACGATATACATAACACCATTTCCAAAGCGACCTTAAACATCATTTATATGGTTGGATTCATTGTCGCTTGCTGTACTGTGGCTTGCTATTTTTGTTTAAGCTCTATTTCACTGACAAAGAAATTGCAGAGTTTAAAGGTAAAGTTGTCCGTTGGGTGCAGTTCATCGCAGGCGCTGTTTGATGTCCTTAGTTATCAATTGCTGTTTTTATCATTTTGTTTTATCTCAGCCCAAATCCTCAGTGTTATTATCCAGCAGCAATTCGACCTCTCCCCACAAGTTCAATATCTTATTGCCCAAAACGTAACGACGATAACTTATGTTTTTGTTGGCCTTGTGACCGTTACCTTATTGTATGAAAGCATCATTAGTTATCGCGTTATTCGTAGTGTCAGTCATAACATTACGACCACTCGATACGAGAAAACGGCGCACTGGTCATCAAACCACCTTCTCTTGGGTATCCAAATTCTCATTTCCGGCATTATGGTCAGCTTAGGTTTGGCAAGCTACATTGAAAATGAGCGCCTGTTAAAAACCGACTATGGCTACCAATCTGATCGACATGCGGTATTAGAAATAGTGCAAAGCGCGAACAATACACCGGTGACATCCATACCTAGCGCTATTCAACAAGACATAGAATTTGTCGCGACCAGTAGTTGGCGACCATTTGATAAATCGAGAATTTCCTTGGGCCTACAGCATGGAATGCAAACCAATGAAGACGAATTTATATCAACAAACGCAATGTATGCAGGCCCTGATATCCATCATGTATTGGGGGTAGAAACACTGGCAGGGCATCGCTCTGCTGTTCAAGTTAACCCAAAAGAGTTTGAATACAATGCCATTGTTACGGAGAGCTTTGCTCGGCAGTTTGGGTTTACTGAATTTGAGAAACTCATTAACCATCGTTTTAACTTTACCTTTGATTCGACCCCGTACGCTTTTACTGTCACAAAAGTGATCCAGAATTTTGAACTCGGAGAGCTGAGTGAGTCTCCGCTAGCGACCGCAATTCTGATAACAGATCAACCCCAGCGATATGTAATTGCAGCGTTTAAAACCGAGCACGATCTAGCGAGCAAACTAGTCAAATTTCAACATAGTTACCCCGGCGCCTCAAAAGGGATCTTGCTTGAACAACTGCAGCGTGAATATTTTGACGAACAGATCCAAATTGGCGGTGTTCTACGAGGATTGATCGCAGTTTGTATTGCATTGCTTGTGATGACTTCTCTGCTGGTAGGCTTATCAGAAACACAAAAGTTGAGTCGAATATTGGCCATTATGGAAGCGATGGGCGCGCATAAGACAATGAATGTTCTATTTTTGCTCAAACGACTCACACTGCCCAGTTTGATAGCAGCGATTGCCGCTTTGTGGATAGGAACGTTAGTGTCTAAAAATGTTATTCCGCTTCCGGCGTATGAGTCAAACATTGTGATTTTCTATTCTGGTTTTTCCATCACTGTGCTTGCTCTGTTTGCCGCCGTCATTTCTGTCGCCGTGTACTTAATATCTCACCGAAAATTTAATCGTGCTCACCTAGAATAGATAAGCTATGGACACTTATATTCCTCAAAAACGTATTCATCTCAAGTCATGGTTTGTCCTTCTTTCCATTGCTTTGCTCATTGCGATGTTAGTTTGGTTAGCTTGGAAGTTTCGACCTAATAATGAAACTATTCGCGTTCCAGATACCGCCGTGGCCATGCATCACGTCACAAGATCAGTGGTCAGTGAAACGATTCACGCCCGAGCCATCGCCATCCCTAGCAGTAGCCACGTTCTTACAGCGTTGTCCGGTGGAAATGTCACCCAGATCAATAGGACTGCGTCAGAGTCGGTACTAAAAGGAGACGTGATTGCAGAGCTCAGTAATCATAATCTTGTCATGGAAACTTCGTCTCGAATTTCGTTCATCGCTGAGCAGATCTCAAATCTGCGTAGCCTGAAATTATCCATAGAAAGTCAGCAACTCAACAGCCAGCTTGATTACAGTGAGGCGAAATACAATATGAACATACTGTCTAGAGAGTTAGCTAAAAAAAGAATTATCTCTAGCTCTGGCTACATTGAAGAGAATCAAATCCACAATTTAACCGACAAGCTGGAACACTGGCAGACACGATACAAGCTGCTACGTGAATTCCTAGGTTCGGAAATGAAAGCGTCGTCACAACACGTACAAGTAATTGATACCTCCATCGAGGAGCTATTTGAGCTGAAAGCCCTCGTTTCACAGGGGCTAGATCAGTTGGTCATACGGTCTCCCTTTAATGGTGTGGTCTCAGAGCTAGATATTAAAATAGGGCAGAATATTGCTACGGGACAAACCATTGGGCTAGTTGACCAGCCAAGCACCTATCATTTGGAAGCACAAATTGGTGAATATTATTTGCACCAAATTCATGACACATCATTGGTTACAGCAACGATCGATGGCAAGCCATATGCTCTCACAGTCAAACAGACTTCTAAGCTCGTGAAAAATGGCAAATTCAAGGTCAAGTTTGAATTTAAAGATCTCAAACCTGACACCCTCACTCGGGGTCAATCTATCGCGGTGAATATTCAAACCACTTCGCCAGATAAAGCTTTCATTACCCAAGAAAAAGCCATCGTCAACGAAGATGGACATCAATACCTCTATCATTTCGATCCAGCGACGCGGATCGCTGTGCGCTCAAAGGTAAAAGCTCGCCGGCTAAGTAATAAGCAAGTCGAGCTGTTTGAGGGGGTAGACCGCGAAATGATCGTGATTACTCTCAATAACAACACCTACACTCACTCTGCATTTATAAAGGTTGCTGCTAATGATTGAACTGGCTAACGCGACGAAACATTTCCAAACCGATACGGTTCGTACCACTGCTCTAAATGATATTGATTTGACGATAAATAATCATGAGTTTGTCTCTATCATGGGTCCGTCTGGTAGCGGAAAGTCAACATTGCTTAATGTTTTAGGACTTTTTGAAGCGTTAGATCAGGGCTCATATACATTGGATGAGCATCAGGTGTCTCGAATGAGCAACACCAATATAGTAAGGGTTCGACGAGCGACATTGGGTTACGTTTTTCAATCTTTCAACCTAATCCCGCATCTATCGTCACTTGAAAACGTTGAACTTCCTCTGTTGTATCGAGGATACAACCCAGTGCAAGCCAAATCGATGGCCAAGAAAAGTTTGCAAGATATTCAACTTGGTCACCGATTGAACCACAAGCCTTTCCAACTTTCAGGCGGGCAACAGCAACGCGTCGCCATTGCAAGGGCCTGTGTGAGTCAGCCCAAACTGATTCTTGCAGACGAACCTACGGGTAATCTTGATAGTGAATCCGGTAAGGTCGTGCTAGAAACTTTGCGCAAGATTTATCACAACGGGGCAACCATTGTCATGGTGACGCACTCAAACCACGCGGCGAATTACGGGACTAAACAACTGACTATGCATGATGGTGAAATCGTAGAGGAAAGAGTTAACACATGGCAATAGATAATCGGCTAATTGACCCTGACAACCTTATCGCACTGGCAAATAAGGACTATAAAAAGCTTGCTGCCCATATCATAGGGTCTACCCCAAAGGAGAACATGCTATCAGTCGACGAAGTGATAGAGTTTGACAGAATTAATCAGAATGTTACGTCGTCACGTGCGGTAACAGGTAATAAACTCGTGGCAATCGTTAAGGTGACACGTAAGTGCAATCTACGTTGTAAATACTGTGTATCGTGGTCTGATCGACCGGATGCAACCATGAGTTTCTCAACCATGGTTACTATGGTCAAACGGCTTTTGTCTACGCCTAATATTGAGCGCTTTGAGTTTATTTGGCATGGTGGCGAAGTCACCTTATTAAAACCAGAATTTTTCAGAAAACTCATTTGGGTTCAACAGACACTGAAAACCCCAAACCAACAGATATCTAATAGCATTCAGACTAACGCGCTCAGTATGTCAAATGAATGGATCACCTTTATAAAAGGCATTGGGCTTCCGGTAGGCGTCAGTTTTGATGGTTCGCCAGCTATAAATGATCGTCGACGTGTTGATATTAATGGTAGAGGCTGTAGTGACAGGATCATCCGAACGCTCAATAGACTTAAGCAGCATCATATTCAATATGGTGCGCTGATGGTGGTCGATAGAGAAATCACGACGTGTGAAATTACCCCTATGTTAAGTAACCTTGTTGCCGCCAAAATAGATAATGTCGAGTTCTTAAACTATGTACCGAGCAATACACAAACTTCGGACATCGAGCAAGACAAACGATTTATCACCTACAGAGAATACATTTCATTTCTTAGCGCAGTATTCAAAATATGGTGGCAGTCATTCAGAGACGAGCTTTCCATCCCATTGTTTGAAGATATTGTTGCCTACCTGACTCAGGAAACCTCGCAACATTCTCAATGTTATTGGGATCAGAATTGCGCTCGAGAAATCATCACCGTAGAGCCTAATGGCGATATTACAGCTTGCGACAAGTACCTTGGCACTCCGGGCTCGGTTTATGGCTCGATATTAAAACATGATTTGGCAACGCTTTATGAGCAGTCAGAGTTTCACAACGATATGATAGTAGAAGAGCAACACAGTTTACGCGCACTCAAATCATGTGAATGGTTTCAGTTTTGCCGTGGCGGGTGTTCTCATGACAGGATTAACTCTCTAAAGTACGATAGTAAAGCCAGTAAGACCTGCTGTGGGTCAAGGGAGCTATTCAATACCGTCGCTAAATATGCTTCTTTAGCGCGAGAGGCGTAATTTACAAACCCCGACGACTGCTAGACCAAAACGTGTGAAGATCCATAGTGCCTCATCTTTCTGATGGGGCTTTTTTATATCTATAGAAGGTTCGACAATGATCCGCATATTTTGAAAAGAGTTAGCTCACGCTCCGTTGTTGCAGGCAAATGATATGCCCTTTGTTATTACCTAGGTGGATATCAGCTATGAGAACTAATGATTTCCAGTAATATCATTAACAGGTAACAATACGATTAAGAAATGCGTTGTTTTATCAACTCGATAATAGTTCAACTTACTCAAGGATAGACATCGTGACTCAATTCAAAGCGGTAAAAATGTTTCGCTGTTTTGGGTTTGTCTGTGTCGCCTTGTTGCAACACAAATAAGGTATGCATTATGAAAAAACTATTAATAACCGTACTTACTCTTGGTTTTACTGGTTCAGCGTTCGCAGCAGTAGGAGGTACAGACAGTTTCACTGGTGAAAACGGCCTTAAATATTTTGAAGACAAAAGCGCTTCGTCTGAGGTTGTTACGGTACGAAACTATGCACAAGCTGAGTCTGAGCGTAACTTCTTAATCCAACAGGAGCGCGTTGGCATTAACAATTGGCTACACTACCGTGAGCCTACACCAGTTGATAAGCAAAATGTGGTTCGCATGCAAAAAGACACGCTGTACTCGACCATTTTAGTCGATACGACGAAGGGCGCTGAGATTACGCTTCCTGCGGTTGAGGAAGGGCGTTACCTGTCATTACAGCAAGTCGATGGGAATCACTTTACTCGTCATCTAGCCTACGGGGGTACTGAACCCAATATTGTCGAGATCAAAGGGTCTACACCGTACGTATGGATAGTCGTTCGCTTAGGTACCGATGCGACAGAAGCTGACATGGAAAAAATGCGCGAGGTACAAAACAACCTAGTGCTTAAAGCGGGTTCCGCAGTACCTTTCGTTCCTGTGAACTACGAGACTAAGTCATTTGAAGCGACTCATCACGAACTGTTGGTCAGCGCTTCGAAAGGGATTAACAGTTTTAATATGTTTGGCGCGTCCGATGAAGTTGATGCTTATAAGCACCCAATTGGTGCCGCTATGGGCTGGGCTGGCGCTAACACCGTAGATAACGTCTATCAAGCGGCCAAACAAAACACCAATATGCAGTGTCAGGTCCTTACTTTCGATGACCCTAAGAACGGCGCATTCTGGTCACTTACCGTGTACAACAAAGACATCTACATGTTTTCTGAGAACGCGAGTTTGAACTCTTATACCGCCGAACCTAATGCCGATGGAACATTTACCATCCACTTTGGTTGTGAAGGTAAGAAGAACAATATTGATATTAACAACGACACAGGCGCCTGGAACTTAATGATGCGTCATTACCAACCTAGTGAGATTGTTAAATCTGGAGACTTCAACGTGTTAGATGATTTGAAAGTACTAGATGACTAGAAAGTACTCGATGACTAGAAAGTACTCGATGACTAAAAAGGCGACATGATTTTGAAAGTGGGTGGTAAATAAAGCCACCCACTTTTGTTCTGGGTGAAGGTAATGAAAAAACGAAAATTAGCATTATTGGTGGTGACTATTGTGTCACTGTCTGCACTCGCTAAAGATGTAGACATGAGCGATCCAACGGCAGTGTACTCAAGCGTAGGCGGTACCTTGTCTCAGAATTACGGCGCTAACGGTGAAGAGACAAACGGCGACGTCTCTGTTGGTGTGGGTTGGGGTAAAAATCTATTATCTATCGAGTCCAAAGATAGTTTGGATAGCATCAACACTCGTTACGCTCGAATGGGAGTAGTTGGTGATCTTGGGGTGTACTTTGACAATACGATAACCACTGCCAAGGTACTAGGTGAGGAGGAGTACCATGGCTATACAGCATCTTTAGGCGCAATTTATTCTCTAAAACTTAACGACACCCTACAATTATACCCAATCGTGACTATTGGCAGTGCAGGTGAGTTGGGCGGAAGCCATCACAGAGCAATTTACACCGTCGGAAGTTATAATCGTATACAACTGGGCAATGGCTGGTCAGTCGGTCTAGATCCATTCTATACGGTGGTTGATGGAGAGAAAGAGGATAGTTTTAAATTCGATACTTTTGTTAGCTATCAATACAAGAGCCACCAATTCCGACTAGGCACCACAAACCAGTGGCAGCAAGCGGAAGAGTACGATTACAGTACATCGATAGAAACAGGTGGTGAGGTTTATTTCAAATACAAATATGCGTTCTAGCACGGAAAACGCACTCCCTAAATGCAGCGCTAGATACTCTAACCACTGGCTTCATAGGGCGTTTAGTAAACGTCATCAGTTAGGTAATTTGAGTACGAACCGCCCTACAAACGTAGCTATTGTGATGGGGAGCAATAGCTACGCTGTTATCTTCACCTTATAAATAACGATTTCGGAGGTGATTCTCAAAATGATGCGGGTTAAGGGTATCGCCAGTTGCCTGTTTAACTAATTCGTCTGTGGTTAAGAGGCTCGCTTTACTCCAGATATTTTCAGACAACCAAGTAAAGATTGGCGATAGTTCCCCTGAGCGAATGGCGTCATCTACATCCACGGTTTTTTTCATCGCTGCCATAAATTGAGCCGCGTACATAGCCCCAAGTGTATAAGATGGGAAATAGCCAAATGCGCCGTCGGTCCAATGGATATCCTGCATACAGCCATCTTTATAGTTATCTTTTGTCGATAAGCCTAGATATTGCTGCATTTTGTTATCCCAAAGCTCTGGAATGTCTTTATAGCTAATTTTACCGTTCATTAAATCGCGCTCGATTTCGTAACGTAGGATGACATGAGCGGGGTAGGTCAACTCATCCGCGTCTACGCGAATATAACCGGGCTGAACGCGGGTGTAGATTTTCTTCAAATTGTTTGCTTCAAAGACGGATGGGTCATTGCCTTTAAAATGTTGGCGTGCAAGTGGCGCAAGGTTAGCAATAAATGGGTCACTACGCCCTAGCTGCATTTCAAAAAACAGCGATTGAGATTCGTGAATGCCCATAGAGCGAGCTTGTCCAGCCGGCAAACCAGCCCATTGTCGAGGCAAGCCTTGCTCATAACGAGCGTGACCCGTTTCATGGACAATTCCCATTAGAGATTGCACGAAATCTTGTTCGTCATAGCGAGTGGTAATACGAACGTCTTCCGGCACTCCGCCACAAAATGGGTGAGAACTAATATCGAGTCGGCCATGTTCAAAGTCAAAGTTCAGTAACGACATTACCTCTAGGCCTAGCGCATTTTGCGCTGAGGTAGAATAGCTTTCATTACTAGTATGAACGGATTCTTGTTTTTGTTTGTCTTGAACTTGTTGGGTAAGTTCTGGTAACCATGAAGTCAGGTCACCAAAAATACTATCTAGCTGCTCAGAATTGACGCCTGGTTCGTAGATGTCCAGCATAGCATCGTACGGTGTTAGGCCAGCTACCTCACCACGAATTTTCGCTTCTTGCTGTGAAAGGTTGACCACTTCTTCGAAGTTGTTACAAAAACCAGACCAATCGTTCGCCCCACGCTGCGTTCGCCAAGCGTGTTCACATTTTGAACCTGCCAATGATTTAGCTTTGACCAAGTCTTCCGGCACTACGGTACTTAGCTGCCATTGCCTTTTCATTTCTCGTAAGCTGGCATGCTCAGGCGCAGAGAGGTTTTCGTCTTGGGCTTGGTTAATTAAGTCAGAAAGGTGCGGGGCGGTAGACAGTTGGTGGATGTGTAAGGACAATTGCGCCATGGCTTCAGAGCGAGCTTGGTTGCCTCCTGAAGGCATCATCGCGGCAGCGTCCCATCCACAAATTGCAGAGAGATGATTAAAATTTGCTATTGTTTTGTAATGTTCAACGAGTTTATTGTAGTTTTCCATATTACGTAACCTTCCAAGCGAACGATGTTGCTAAGTTAACATTTACAATAGATTACGAAAAGATTTAGCGAACAAGTCGGTCACTTTTTCTATTTAGCACTTTAACGAAGGCGCTTAGTCGGATCCGCGAGTGACTATTTATGTTTATTTGCTACCGATTAATTGTCTATTTACTGCCGATTTAGTAGCTATTAGGTTGTGCTTGAGTCAAAATCCACTTTACCCTTGATGAACATGAAACAGTGGATGTTATGTATTTCCTAAATGTAGAAGCTTTCCTTGTCGCTATTGTTATCCTCACCATGACTCCCGGGCTTGACACTGCGTTGGTTATAAGAAATACCTCAAGAGGAGGTTTTCAAGATGGCGCGATAACAAGTTTAGGCATTTGCCTTGGACTGTTTGTCCATGCGACGTTCTCCGCTTTGGGGATCTCTGTCATATTGACGCAGTCTGCCGAGCTGTTTTCATTAGTGAAAGGTGTTGGTGCACTGTATTTAATATGGTTGGGCATTTCGAGTTTGCGAGCGCTACGAGCAGCAAAAGGTGTTCCTATTGCTGAGACAGCCTCACAAGGTGTGGGTACGTCAATATCGCTCAGAGAGGGCTTTCTCTCAAATGTATTGAACCCTAAAACCGCGGTCTTTTATCTGGCATTTCTGCCGCAGTTCATCAACCCTGAGTATTCACCGTTTGCACAATCAATGGCAATGGCGTCGATTCATTTTCTTATTGCGATGTTATGGCAGTGCAGTTTATCGGGTATGCTCAATTCGGCTAAATCGCTGCTAAAAAGTGGTCGCTTCATGCGCTGGATGGAAGGGACCACCGGATTTGTATTGATTGCTTTAGGGATAAAACTGCTTGTCGAAGAACCGGAAATATAATCTGAAGCCCACTTAACTCGCGCAATTATTGGCTCTGTACCATCATATACGTTATCAAGATTGTTGCTTGGCACGTTGCAGTGACTGCTTGATAGTGAGTAACTCATGTTGCGTGACAGTGGGTGAATTTAGAACATATTCATCAAAACACTGATAAGAGAGATTCTCTTCGTCAATGGCTTTACAGAAATTTCGAGCATCCGTGTTGTGTTGGTATAACGCTCGTTCGCTTGCTAATTGGTTCTGTGTTGCACAGCCAGTGAGTACAAAAAATATGACGCTTAATGATAATAACTTAAACATGTGATCCTAATTGACTAACTTAACTTTCGTTATTGTAATCTTCTATAGGGTATTTAGTTGCCATTTCACGCCAAAAGTTCCGTTGCGTTTAGCATTTTTGTTTCGATTGAAAGAGATGGGACTGCTGTTCAAGAAAAGGGATAGTGCTTGTTGAGTCGATGTAATCATGGCGACACATCATTTTCAATGAAGGGGAACTTGTGAAGAGAGCAAGCTTAATCGCGACGTTTCGCATAACGGTGATTGCCGCGATTAAGCTAGATGGTATACACAAAGTGGCTATTGAGGCTTTTTACCTACACCATGGTTTTCTTTTTGGGCGAGCGTCAATTTAGTAAAACCAAGTTTACGAAAGTGATTATCACGGTAGTTACGCACCGACTTTGTATCAGAAATTGCTTCGATTTGTTGTTCCATTTTTAGAAACTCAGTCAAATCGATACCTTCAGCTTCTGCCACCGCTTCATGGATGTTGCGATGCTGTTGATAAGAAAACGTCAGTGTTTTGTCTTCGTCTTTATATGTGTAAAGAATGGTACGAGCCATAATTTGCTACCTGCTGAAAATTTTACGCTAGATTCTGCCTTGAAGTGGGACAATTGTCACGCTTTCACCGGTTTTTACTGTATCGATATTCGGAGATATCTCAATGAGACAATTTGCTTCACTCATTGAACGTAAGATCCCAGAGCCTTGTTTGCCAGTCGTTCGCACTGTCAAGTGACCAGTTTCTTCATTCATAGTGTAGACACCTCGGCTAAATTCGGTGCGTCCTTGGCGTGAACGAAGCGGCATTTCAGCGACAGCGCTTGCTTTGAAAGGCAAAAACTCTGCGATACCCTGCATTTTTTTAATCGCCGGCTCCACAAAATTAATGAACGATACCATCACCGCGACAGGGTTACCCGGTAAGCCGAAAAACGGTTTACCATTAATATGGCCGAAGGCGAGGGGACGACCTGGTCGCATGTTTATGCGCCAAAAATCAACATTACCGCTTTTTTCAAGTACATCTTTGATAAAGTCAGCATCACCAACAGAGACTCCACCGGACGTTACCACGAGATCCGCTGACTCACTGGCGTTTAAGATAGCGGCTTCCATGACAGATTCGTCATCTTCAAGAATTCCGAGATCGACAATATCGCAACCGAGCTTTTGAAGCATTGCCATAATGGTAAAACGGTTCGAATCATAGATAGAATTTGCTTTTAAAGGGCTGCCAGGCGCCTGTACTTCATCGCCAGTAGAAAAGACGGCGACTTTAAGTTTACGTTTTACTTCAACCTGGCCAAATCCAAGTGATCCTATCATGCCAAGCTCTGGGGCTTCAATTAAGGTACCTTTCTCAAACACCGATTGTCCGATGGCAAGATCTTCGCCAGCTTGTCTGACATTTTGACCAGGTGTAATAGCAGCATTACCAAAAGAAACTTTGCTGTTAGCGTGCGTTGCTTGCTCACGCATGACTACCGTATCTGCACCTTTTGGCATCGGCGCGCCAGTCATGATCTGAGCCGCATGACCTTGCTGCAATATACCGTCAAACGCGTGACCTGCCATGATACTAGCAACTACATCAAATTGCTGCTGACCATTGTTTTCAGTTGGTAAATCTTCAGCACGCAGTGCAAATCCGTCCATTGCTGAGTTGGTGTAGGCTGGCACGTTAATAGGGGAAACGATATCTTGCGCGAGTACGCGGCCATACGCTGACATGAGCTCGACATTTTCAGTCATGGCTGCTGATGAAACTGCCTCTAGTATTTTCTGCTGTCCTTGTTTGACCGACAGTAAGGCAGGCGACAGCGTATCGCAGCAACTTGCGGCTACTTCAGTTTGTGCAGTTGGCGCTAGGTATTCGATGATAAACTGAGTGATAGCATCTAAGTCATTAATGTCCATAGTAGGTAATGACACGTCAAGCGCGCTATCGCTTGCGACGGCAATAATATTCTCGTCACTGGGATGAAGCCAAGGTTTACTCAATTCTTTTCGGTTCAGCTCAATCTTCGGAAACGCGATATTCTTACATCCTTCCACCAATATCACGTCGAGTGCTTTATGGTCAAAACGGGAGAGTAAGTGTTCGAAGTTCGCTTCTTCCTCTGGCGTCTCTGTCATTAAGGCATGACGATAGCGGGAAGAGATTAACATTTGGCTCGCGCCAGCTTTGCGTAAGCGGTAGCTGTCTTTACCGGGTTTATCGACATCAAAATTGTGGTGTGCGTGTTTTAGTACACCAATTCTAAGCCCAGTAGCGGTTAATTTCGGCAATAAGGCTTCTAATAATGTTGTTTTACCTGTGCCGCTGTATGCAGCAAAACCGAGAAGTGGAATGTTGTTGATAGTTTTTATGGTCATAACAAACTCTAATTTCGATGGTTTTCGTAAGCCGCTCTGTAGGAAGGAAACGTCAGCCATTACGTTGGGCAGAAGTCCTTATTTTTGAAGCGACGTAGCTCTATTCAGTTTTTGCGTTAATCAAAGAAGGTTTTGCTCAATGGTTCGCAGCCAAGCGAGCAAGTTCTTCTGGTGTATTAAGGTTAACAAAGCAGTCAGGCGAGTCAGAAAAGTCGACATAATCGGTGTGACAATCTTTATAAAGGAGAATGATTTTCCGATCGCCCCTTTCTAAAAATGCTTCTAGCTTGGGAAGTACCCGTCGATGAAACATCGTAAAGACGGGCTGATGAAATTCACCATCGTGCGCAACAAGAATATCCGAATTTGGCGTGACCTTGTCACAAAATCGAGAAATGAGTGATGAATCGATAAAAGGGCTGTCACAAGGTACAAAGCCGACCCAGTCAGTATTTGCAGCAAGAAGGCCTGCGTGAATGCCACCTAAAGGGCCGGGATAGTCTGGGAAGGTGTCACTAATTACAGGGCCATATTGCGTGTAACGGTGATGGTTTCGGTTGGCATTAATCGTGATGTTATTGGTTTGAGACGACAATTGTTGTAATACGTGCTCAATCAATGGCTTGCCATTGAACTCGATGAGCCCTTTGTCATTTCCGCCCATGCGTGAGGCTTGTCCTCCGGCGAGGATAACCCAACTAGTCTGCGTTGGTTGCAGCATAAGTACTCTCTTGTTTGATATCGCTTTTATGGATAGTGCTTTTATCGATAACTTGTAGCAAGGGCGATTCTATCAAGGTACAGTCTTTTATCCACCACTGTTTTCGGCATAACGCCGTGAGTTTATTGGCTTGGTGGCTTGTGACGACAATACTAGAGCCCAAGTCCAAAAGATTTTGAGCCATAATGACTAAGCGTTCGATCGATTCTTGGTCAAGGGAAGCACTAGGCTCATCCATTAGCAAAATCGAAGGTTTGAGCACCCAAGCTCTTGCCATTGCAACCCGCTGTTTTTCGCCGCCTGATAGTACAGAAACATGTTCGTCAGCAAGCGTTTCTAACCCTACAAGTCGCAGTGCGGCGATAACATCGGCACGTTTATCGTGGGCGTCCTGTCGGCGGTGCTTTAAGCCGTAAACAACGTTTTGATAAACAGTGCCATCGAACAAGTACGCGGATTGATGCAAATAAATGACGTCTTTTCGACCTGACCCAGACCAAAATCGGCTTATAAAACCTCCTTGTTTCGGGGTGATTTCACCGCTACTAGGTTTTAACAGGCCAGCTAAAATTTTCAGTAGGGTCGTTTTACCTACTCCATTTGCCCCTTTGAGGTAGACGGCATCATTGGGACCAATACTTAACTCAGGGATATGGAAAAGCACGCGAGTATTGAAGCGCATGGAAATCTGCTTAGCTTTTAATTGTATTGTCATTATTTTTGTAATCCTAAAGCAGAGCCTTTAAATAAGTATAGTGGTGAATGCTAATTCGTAGCCACCTTCGAGCCCTGAATGTTCAGGTGTTTCGAAATAATATTGTTTAACGAATATGTTATTCATGAAACAACGCATAGGGGCGTTAATGGGTTCGCAGCACCCCTTTGCCTCTCATAGACGAAAGCATGAAGTTTAAAACTAACGCCAGAAGTAATAGGACAATCCCTAACGCTACACCTTGAGCAAAAGCGCCTTTATGACTTTCCATTGCGATAGCGGTAGGGATATTTCTAGTGAGTCCCATAATATTTCCCCCAACCATCATTGAGCATCCCACTTCTGTGACGATGCGGGAAAATCCAGCGACAACAGCTGCTAGTAATGGGAAACGAGATTCCCATATGAGAGTCATCAACGTACGAGTTCTCGACACCCCTAGAGTAATGGAGGTTTCCATTGCTCTTCGGTCTGTGCTTTGTAAAGCACCGTGCATCATAGAAACCAGAACTGGAAAGCAAATTAGCATTTGCCCTATGATCATGGCTTTTTGGGTAAACAGCATTTGCCAGTCACCTAATGGACCTGAGCGAGAAAGCAGCATGTAAAGCAGTAATCCGATGACCACAGTAGGGATAGCTTGTAGCGTATTAACTAAAGATAACAGCATCCATTTACCGGGAAAGTTACTATAGGCGAGTAGGTAAGAAAATAAGATAGCTGGCAAGACCACCAAAGAGACGGCGGAAATAGAGACACTAAAAGACACTGCGACAATTTTCCACAGCTCTCGGTCTAGGCTAAATAGGAGGCCAAAGGCCTCCATGGTCGTTTCGGTAATACTCATTAACGATTGGATTTCTCTGCATTGGCAACAAACAACTGTTCACCCATTTTGCGATAGCTGTTAATCATTGTCTGACCTTTGTCTGAAATTAGCCACTGACTTAGTGCTTTCGCTCCCTCGGTATTTAGTGTTGGGAAGCGAGTAGGATTAACCAAAATGACTTGATAAGGGTTAAATAGCTGCTTATCTCCTTCAAACAGCACCGCTAAATCGAGTTTCGCTTGGTAGGCAAGCCAAGTTCCACGGTCCGTCATGGTGTAGCCCTGCATCTCGGACGCCATGTTGAGTGTTGGTCCCATGCCTTGTCCAACAGAACGGTAACCTCCAAAGTTTGGTTCAATTTTTGCCTGCTGCCAAATTTGCAGCTCTTTCTTATGTGTGCCGGAATCATCGCCTCGTGAGATGAAAATAGCATTGGTTTTGGCGATGCTATCGAACACTTGGTCAATACTTTTTTGGTCATGTACGTTGGCTGGATCTTTTTCAGGGCCGACGATAACAAAGTCGTTGTACATTACTTTGTGTGGCTCGATGCCGTAACCTGCTTCTACAAATGCAGCTTCTGCTTTAGGCGCGTGTGTCATGACAAGATCCACATCGCCATTTTCGCCCATTCGAAGAGATTTTCCGGTACCAGCGGCAATAATATCCACTTGGTATCCTGTTTCTTTCGTAAATTCAGGTAGTAGGTAGTCTAATAAACCAGAATGATATGTGCTTGTGGTTGTCGCAAGTCTGACGTGAGGCAGTTCGCTTTGAGGAGTCTCTGCATAAGCCGATACAGAAAGTACTGCCACGGAAAGGGCTGAAACCATCAAATGAGGGAGCTTCATAATGTTATCCATTTTTGTCTATTTTTATAGGAGAGCGTAATGCTCGGGGTGACACAGCATATTAAGCAAAGACAATGCCATAATTTTTATAGGAAAAAAGTGGCAAAGTGCGACATTTTGCTAAATTTTCCGAAAGGTAAACTACAATTAATTTGAGCTGGGACAAAATGTCGCAATATTAATGAGGATGTTTTGACTCAGGTTGGTACACTCTGTCTCAAATAGGAATAATAACAAGTATTTATGACATTTTTTGACTCTTCTGAAAACTCCCACGCGCAAGCGTCCCCTTATCTTGCCTTTTCGGCCCTTGTCGTTGACGATGAAGTTGGCATGCAAGCGGTACTAAAAAAAGCGCTCGGCAAAGCTTTTGGTCATGTTGACACTGCCGGTAGTGTGGAGGAAGCAGAAGCACTGCGGCTTAAGAACCACTATGATTTGATTATCCTAGACATAAATTTGCCGGGACGTTCAGGTATTGAGTGGGAAGAAGCCTTCAATGATGCGGATCGCAAGGCCGATATCATCTTTATGACGGGTTATGCTGATTTAGAGGTGGCCATTAGCGCACTTAAATTGGGCGCGTCGGATTTTATTTTGAAGCCATTTAATCTTCAACAAATGCTTCAAGCTGTTAGCCGTTGTATGGACAAGCGTTCCGCTGAACGTGTTACCGCAGCATTAAGTCATGATATTAACCGCCGAGTTTCCAAGGAATTAATTGGCTCCTCTATTAAAACCACGCAGCTTAAACAACTCATCAGTCAATTTGCGCCCTCAAAGGCGTCGGTGTTAATAGAAGGTGAGTCAGGTACAGGTAAAGAGTTAGTGGCAAGAGGGCTACATGATGCCAGCAAACGAAAGGGGCCTTATGTGGCGATTAACTGTGGCGCATTAGCACCAGAGTTACTGGAAAGTGAACTGTTTGGTCATGCGGCAGGCGCGTTTACTGGCGCTAAGAAAAGTCGTGAAGGGTTATTTAGAGTGGCCAGTGGCGGCACATTGTTTCTAGATGAAATTGGTGAAATGCCATTAGCTATGCAAGCATCATTATTGAGAGTGCTTGAACAGCGTACTGTGAGACCCGTTGGTACTGAGCGAGAAATCAGTGTTGATGTTCGAATCGTCGCAGCCACCAACCGAAATCTACAACAAGAAGTTGAAGACGGTAAGTTTAGGCAAGATCTATTCTATCGTTTGAACGTGTTAAAGATCGAAGTTCCGGCATTGCGCACACGACTCAGCGACTTGAACGAGTTAGTCCCGTATTTAACAAGGATGTTGGCGAAAGAGTTGGGCGTTACCGAGCCAAACTGGGCGCATGAAGATATGTATGCCATGCAAGATTATGATTGGCCGGGTAATGTACGAGAACTCAAGAATATGTTAGAGCGCTGTATACTGCTTAGTAAGCCGCCAGCGCATTACTTTAGAGAGCTAAATGGCCCCGTAGTCAGCGCTGCGATAACGTTATCATCCAATGATATCACCACGCTACCTGCAACAAGCGGATCTGGTGAGTCTCAATTTGGCTATCCAGATTCATGGTCCTTAAAAGATGTTGAGAAGGCGCACATACAACAAGTCATGGATTTCCATTCTGGTAATAAGTCTGCTGCGTCTCGTGATTTAGGCGTCGCGAGGAAAACACTAGAGCGTAAGTATAAGGAATGGGATGAATGCAGGCTGTCGAATGAGGATTAATAGTTATTTAGTCAGCCGATGGCGATTTCGTACTCAGACAATGGTGCGTTATCGACTATTGTTTCTTACGTCTGCCCCCATTGTCCTTACCCTAATTGCCATGTTCGCGATTACAGCCTATTGGTCTATTCACTATACATGGCAAAGCGCTTTGGTTGATGTTGGTGAGCGGCTGAATATTGTCACCGACAAGCTGGATAGCTTACAAAATGAGCAGCACGAACACCTACAGGCGTTCTCAGAGTCGTATGAGTTTCGTACGCGGCTTGCTCATATACAGTCTTCTCAAGAGTTTGATGAATGGGTTAAGTTGCAAAACTCGCGTTATCAACTCGATTTTTTACGCTGGATTCCAATTCAAAGTTTATCCAATATAAAAGGTACCGTTAATCCACAAGCCGACTCTCGTCACTATCAAAAGATGGCGAGCCAACGATCTTTTTTTGATGTATTGAAACGTGAAGATGCTTTTGCTTTAGAGCCTCAAGTTGCTGAGCATTCTGAGGTGCGCCATCAGGCGACGCAAGCATTAGAAACGCGTTCGTTGGTTAGCCGCTCGGTAATTATGATATTTGATGATACGAGTAACGTGGTTGGTTATCTTGATGGTGGGGTATTGCTCAATAATAACCTTGAACTTGTTGACAGCATTCGGGACACCATTTACTCAGAAACAAGCCAAGCTCGCCATGTTAAGGGTACCGTAACCATCTTTTTAGAAGATTTACGGGTGGCGACGAATGTTCCGATTGAAGCGTCATATCAAGGTCGCCGAGCAATAGGCACTATCGTCTCTGACGAAGTACGCAAAAGTGTCCTTGAACAAGGACAACGTTGGATCGATAAAGCCTATGTCTATGATACTTGGTACATTGCCGGCTATGATGCACTACGTGATATGGATAATAATATTGTCGGTATCGCTTATACTGGCTACCGAGCATGGCCATTGCTAAAAACCTATTTAACCAATGTCGGTGAGGTGACTGCCATCATCGTCACTATATTATTACTGTCTGGATTTATTGTTTACCGCGGTGCGCGTGGTCTTTTTAAACCCATTGAGCAAATTCACCGAGTGGTGAAAATGGTACAGCTTGGTAAAGACGAAGAGCGTATCGGTGATATTGGATTAGATAGTCAGCACGAGTTAAGTCAACTTGCTCGGCAATTCGATAACATGCTTAATCAGTTACAATATCGCAATGAGCAAATTCAAGAAGCCGCTCATGAGCTAGAAGCTAAAGTGGCGTCAAGAACCGCGAGTTTGAAGGACAAAACTGAGCAGCTAGAGCTGCACATTCACTTGTTGAATCAAACCAAAGATAAGCTAATTGTTAATGAAAAACTGGCGGCTTTGGGGGAGCTAACGGCAGGGATTGCTCATGAAATTAACAACCCTACCGCTGTAATTTTAGGTAACGTGGAATTGCTAAAATTTGAGCTTGGTGATGATGTTAGCGCCGTTGAAGAAGAGGTGGACGCGATCTTAGTGCAGATTGACCGCATTCGAAACATTACCCGAAGTTTACTGCAGTATAGCCGACAAGGTGGCGTGCAAGATGAAGTGACCTGGCAGCACGTTAACCCCATTGTCGATGAGAGCGTGACTCTCGTTCGTACGGGTTCAAAGAAGCGAGATGTCGAATTTTACGTGGACTTACATGCGAAAACACCAGTAGAAATTAACCGTCACCAATTGCTGCAAATTTTGGTTAACCTGCAAATGAACGCGATACATGCGATGCAGGGCAAGGGGCGTCTTACAGTATTAAGTGAAGACTGGATTGAAGGAAGCGAAAAAATTGGCGCATTAATTCATATTATCGATGAAGGTTGTGGAATTTCAGATGCTAATTTGAAGCGAATCTTCGACCCATTTTTTACCACTAAGCGCGACGGTACTGGATTGGGTTTATCCGTATCGCAAAGTATCTTGAGTCAAACAGGTGGTGAGATAAAAGTAAAATCCGAGCTAGGTAAAGGAAGCCAATTTACCTTGTACTTACCAAATAAAACCGATCATCATCTACTAGTTAGCAGTTAGCAGTTAGCAGTTAGCAGTAGGGCAGTCATGGTGGCTTGGCTGCCTTACTATCTAACACATTCAGTACTCCATTCTAGCCGCATAACGAGTTCACCTGCGGGGACTTGGGATTCATCAAGGTTAATACGAGCCCAGATCTTAACGATATTATCATGAGCGAGTTGTTGTTTATCTAGCACAACTCCGTCTCTCCAATACTCTATATCGCCTTCATAAGTTTGCGGTACCTCAACTTTAAATCGAATAAGATCTGGCGATAGTCGAGATGCCCATTCGCCAAAATCGGCATAATTTAATTTGAGTCGTATTTGTCCTCGTTCAATGTTGTTCTCAACCTCTAATTGTATCGCTCGACCCGAGTAATACTGTCCAAAGGAAAGTTCGCCGCCACTATCTATCACTTCAATACCACAGCGCTCAGGAACGTGAGCTTTGAAATGCAATTCACCGGGGGCTGCCATCGTTTCACTAAGTGGCATCAGCATACAAACAATAGTAAGGGAAAAAAGTAGATTTTTTATCATCGATGTATCACACCATTAGCTGAACAAGGAAATCGCGCACCGCTTCATCCAATTCAGCTAACTCACTACGAACGCTATCACGATCCTGATCTACTACATACATGGTTTTAATGACCACGTTTTTGTGGTCATATTGATATTGAATTACAGCGTCGCAATGAACGGTTCGTTCGCCTAAGGTGTCGACAGTTCTCGTGTAATTGACACGGCTGGTTTGTTGGGCGGTTTTTATTAATGTCCAATCTAGAAATTCACTATTTGCTAATGCGTCAAACAGTCGCAGTCCATGAGCGTTCAATGCACCTTGGCAAACCAATTGATAATGGGCGGTTTGCTCAGGTGGAAGTACCTGAGCGTAACTATCAAACGTAATTAATGAATTAAACGTAAGCAATGAACTAAACAGTAACGTGTTTTTCAAAATATTCCCCTTAAGAAATACAATAAGCCGTCCATTCTGTCTCAAGTACGATGTCCTCTTTCGCTACCGCATCGGCTTCGTCGAGATCGACTTTGGCTTGAATTTCGAGTTTATGCCCTCCGCCAAGATCATCGTGATCAAAGGTTTGCCCTACTAACCAATCAGATACGGAACCTTCTTTGGTAATATCCCCAGAAACCTTAAAGTGAAACAATCGATTATGAATAGGTGCAAAATAGTCTTCATCATCGAAGTCGATATCAGTGAGTTTTAATTGAACTTGACCATCATGGCTGTTGTTAATAATTTTAATTTCTGCGGCTTCTTGCCCATAATCTCGAAATCCTAGAGTACCATTTTCTTTTTCTACTTTTATTCCACACTGAGACTCGACATTTGCTCTAAAATACACTTCTCCAGTATCGTTGCTATCGGCATAGCTGTAGCTTGTGAATGTGAGTAGAGATGTGGCAAGCAAGCTTAGAGTAAGGGTAGGAACGCTCACTTTTTTTGTATTGCTATTTATAGTCATGTTTACTCCGCAAATGACGTGTTGGTTTGTTTCATCTGTAATAGCCGCTGCTTCTCTGCTGCTATTTGTAGTAGTTTCAGTTCATGCTCCGCTTGAGCGAGCTCTTCTTCACGTTTTCGCTGTAGCATTTCATAGCGATACAACTTGGTACAATCAATACGATCCTCTCCACCAAACTGAATAGTGACCGCGGCGTAAATCCCTTTATCATCTTCATTGTAATAATTATGGTAAGGGTCATAGCCGCTACCATCGTTGTATTGGTTATCGGCACCGCTGCTTCCATAGGTTCCTACTTGAAATGTTTTACCTGTAGATACGGCTTGTTCACAACTTGCGCCGCCGGAAGTGCGAATCCTGTCGGTACCCGAGGGGTTTGATACCGACGGAATAGGGTTAGCAAAGGCAGCGTTTGATAGAACGAGCACGCATAAAACCAAAAAATGTTGGAATTGCATAGTCAGTACCTTTTAAACGTCAGTTGGGTACAGACTTCATACGTATTAGGTGAATCAGACACCATCTTGGTGCAAATGTATTTCTCTGACGTGGTACCCGAAGGGGTGTTAACCGTGACGTCGAGTTCAATTTCTTCGTTAGGCTTCAATGGGATCTTCTGAGGAAAGACTTTCTTGTCGATTCTCAGAAAATAATTGGCATTGATGTTTGACCGGTTCAATAGCGTGAATTTGACTTGAGTTTTGTCTGAGTACGCGTCAAATGACGTGTTTTTCCACTTGTGTACATTGGCTTGAGTTACGAATGATGTGGTTAGCATCAGTAAACCGATGGATGGTATTAAAAGTCGCATTTCATCACTCTTTATTTGAATTAATAGTGAATATTAATGCGACACCGGATAGATTAATTACCATTTCATGCCATCGAAGAAATAATAGCGAATAGGTAAAGGTGGGATTAAGGTTGGCGATGAACCTTATTTAGGCTGAGAATTGTTTTTTGATATAGCTTTGGTGTTAGACCACTGATTCTTTTAAAAGCACGGGAAAAATGAGAGATATCAGAATACCCGAGTTGGTTTGCAACATGTGTTAAAGAAAGTTCTTCTCCCATCATTTCAACAGCGACGGTGAAAAGAAGGTTGTCTTTTATGTGTCTAAAGTTTGTTCTCTCTTCATTAAGGCGTCGTTGTAATGTCCGTGGAGTCATGCGCAGCAGTTTTGCTGCTTGTTCGAGGGTTAAATTGTGCTCACGAACATAAGGAAGTAGGGAAGTGAACACCTTGTCGGTAAAGTTGGCGTGCCAAGTCACTAGCGGTTCTTGTTTGGCGATATCTTTACTAGTGATTCTGACGCTTTGCTTGAGTATATCGTCATCGATCAAAATCGCCATTTTATCATTGCCAACGAAGTATTGGATGTCTTTGCCAATGGTCAAATTAAACACATCGATATTGCTTGATTGAAGCTTCACTTGTTTAGGTGACCAATTTGTTTTGGTTAAAGCGCGGATAAATTCAATCGCATACATTAAGGCAAAGACTTCAGACCATAAGTAAAGTTCGTTGTCTTCAAATGGCTTATAACGCAGATACCAAGTTCTGCCGTGCACTTCTTCTACACCTGTCGTCGTGCCGACAGTATCGTATTGATAGATCATATTTGATGAGATAAGTGCTTCTTTTACTGTAGAAAATTCTTGAAACTCCCCTAGTAATTTAGGTACTAATTTTTGCCTAATTGCCACTTTTAGCAACTCGCCAAAATTTGTTGTACCTAATTGATGCGCCGACAAAAACAGCAATCGGCGAATGGGCTCAACGGGTAAAAACTCACTGTCTAAATCGTGAAGATCGGGTGGCAACCCTGACTCATGAATAAGCTGGTGGGCGTCGTAATGGTTTTCCGCAAGCAGCTCGACGATAATCCGAGCATAGCCTGATTTAATCATGGGTACGGGTTCAGTATTTTTTGTCTCACTGAGCGTCGATGTCATCGGGAGTGTTCCTTTTACTAATTTCCCACGTTAATGACTATAAGCATCGGATGATTGGCGCAATATGGCAAGTTTATTAGGGCAATTATTTTATCCTTTATAACAACGAAAAGTAGTACGGCTAATGGTCGGTATGGTCACAAAAATATCGTTTTTTCAATGTATTACTGTTGATCGCTAGCATATTTAGTCTATATATAACGATAGAAGAATTGTTGAAGGTTGTAGCAAGGAAGACAAAATGAGTAAAGAAATTGAGCCAAAATGTGATGCCGAAGAGCAGGTTTCGGATAAGGACGCTGAGCAAGCGAGTCAAGAAGGGCAAAACAGCCAGCAACGAGTAAGAAAAGTAACCAATTTGCTTCTTGGAGTCGTCGCCCTATCAGTAGTCGTGAGTATTGCGTCAGATCGGATAATTCCTACAACTGACAATGCTCGAGTCAAAGGCTATGTGGTTCCAATTAAGCCACAGGTGTCTGGTCAGGTGACGGATATACTGGTGAGGCCTAATCAATTGGTCGCAGAAGGGGACGTCTTAGTCACTCTTAACCCTGTAGATTATGAAATTGCGGTAAAAAAAGCCGAACAGGACTTAGCGATAGCAGGTCAGAATGTTGGGGCTCAAACGGCATCAATCGCTGCGGCGCAAGCCCGACTTACGAGTGCTTCAGTTGAAAAAGACAATGTTGAACTGCAAACCCGGCGTGTACTTGCTATGGCGGAAAAGGGGGTCATTTCAGTTTCTGAAGCGGACAAGTCTCGTGCTGCATTGGCAAGAGCCCGTGCGAATGTCCAAAATGCGCAAGCCGATCTTGATAAAGCCAATAAACAATTAGGCAGTGCTGGAGAAGAAAACAGTCAAATCAAAGCAGCGTTGTTGGCGTTAGAAAAAGCTCAACTTGATTTAGCGCGAACAACCGTTCGTGCTCCTACGAATGGCGGCGTGTCTAACTTCAGTCTATCGGAAGGCTTTTACGCCACCACTGGGCAGCCAATGATGACATTTATTTCTACAGACTCAATTTGGATTGAAGCGTATTTCAGAGAAAATAGTTTGGGTAATATCCAAGCTGGTGATGAGGTTGAAATTGCATTAGATTTTGCTCCAGGGAAAGTGGTTAAAGGAACGATTTCAAGTGTGGATTGGGGCGTAGATTGGGGTCAAAGTAATCAAGCTGGGAAATTAGCACAAGCAAATAATCAAACAGGTTGGCTACGCCAAACACAAATGTTGCCCGTTATGATTGAATTCAATCCAGAAGATACCAAGGGGCAGCTACGCATTGGCGGTCAAGCCGATGTTGTTGTCTATACTGGCGATAATTTTGTATTCAATAGCTTAGGTAAACTATGGATTCGATTTGTCAGTTGGATGTCTTATGTCCGATAACGTGGAGTCGAGAAGCCATAGCCCAGAGTTGGTGTCTAGGCTATTAGAAACTAGATTACAAGAAACTCGGATTTTTCGCTTTGCTTTTGGTGTTGGGATAGCGACTTTTCTGGCGGCTTGGATTGATTGGCCTCTTGCCTTTGTTGCCCCGATCTTCACGGCTAAATTTCTCTTTGAGAAAAAGACCATGAATAAAAGCGTGGTGTATGAATTGCTGCTGGCGATGATTGCTACTGTAGCGATTGGCATTGTGTTGAGTATGGGGTTTTCTCACTATCCAATTCCACTGCTTATCGGTGTCGGTGGGCTAATGACGTTAGGTTATTATCTGTTCCTAGATCCTAAGTGGAATCTGTTTGCAACAATCTTACTAATGGCGGTATTAATGCTGCCATTTATGGCGATAGACAGTCCTGCTGTTGCCGTTTTTCTTGGGTTTGGGTTAAGTGCATCGGGTGCTGTGGCGGTGGCGGTTTTTGCTCTAATGCATATTTATCTTCCTGAAACTGAAGTAGAGCAAGTTACACCAGCGACTCCAGCGATGACCGAGGAGTTTCGGTGGTTCTCTGCGATGCGTGCCTCAATTATTGCCTTGCCCGTTGTGGTGTTTTTCTTCGTATTTCAAATATCAGAGGCATTATTATCGATGATATTTATCGCCTTGCTATCATTGATGATTACAGGAGAAAAGTCGATAAAGCTTGGCGCTTTTTTATTGATCAGTAATGCAATAGGCGGCGTCATTGCCATTGGTGTGTTTGGTGTATTAGCACTGGTACCAGCAATGACCTTTTATACACTGTGCATTAGCCTCATGGCCATTGTGTTCGGGAAGAAAATGTATAGCGAACCGACTAAAGCGCCAATATATAGCACGGCATTTAATACCGCGTTAGTACTGATTGGAACAACCATGATGAGCTCAGGCGTAATCGACGAAAAAATGTGGATTCGCCTTGGTTTGTTGCTCATTGTAGCGATATACATGGTTGTTGCTGCGTATTTTATTGAAACGAGAAACTGGCAAATATTAAAATTTAATGGGCAGATGATGAAGCCTGAAAGTAGATAAAAATTAATATAGTTCAATCGCCATATGATGAATTAGGAACAGACAGTATGTGGAAAAGGATTTCGTCACTCCTCCTTGCCGGAGTGGTTATTGGTTGTACATCGAATGCCCGTTTAGCGACGATATCAGATGATGCATGGACGGCCGCACTTATGGAACAGAGGAGATGGCGGGCGCCGGATGATCTAAAAAGTGATTACCTAAAGCTCGCTTCAGAGACTGAGTTACCAGTACAGAAAGCGTTAGTCAAGGTAATCGGCACGGAAACCGATGTTGCCATAAAAAGTTTAGCGAGCAAAATTTACCTGATAGAGAACGCAAAACATACCATTGACATTACTTACTATATTTTTGCCGACGATTTAGCGGGGCGTGCGACATTAGGTGCACTATGCCAAGCCGTGCAACGTGGCGTTGATATTAGGATAATGGTCGATAGCTTAGGCTCCTATAGTATGAATAATGGTAACCTAAAAGGGTTAATGCAATGCGAGAAACAAGCGGGATATGTTACCGATCGACAAGGTAAGCTAACCTCCCAAAAAGCGCGGGTTCAAGCGGTCGTATTTAATGCATTAACTCAAGCGGACTCAAAGTGGAATCATCGTTCACATGACAAGTTATTTATTGTCGATGCCGCATACAGTGATAGTGCCTATGTGATCACTGGTGGTCGAAATATGTCTCTTCATTACTATGGTATTGATGCTAAGGGTCAGCCAGATCCAACCTCATTTCGTGATATTGAGATTGTGGTTAGACCGCCTATTGCTGCAACACCAGAGGAGTCTCCGGCTCAGTTAAGTGAATACTATTTTTCCGTGTTGTTTACTAAGCCAGGTAACAAGAAGCTGGATACATGGACAAGTTACAACAAGGACAAGCAGCATCTTCTTACGTCACTAGAGGTATTGCATCAATTGCCGGAATTTAAGCAGGCCTATGAAAATATCGATGACTATTTAACACAAGATTATTACCTAAGCCACGCTAAGTTTGCCCATGAACTGGATAATCTCAATGCGGAAGATGAAGTGAGTCAATACTCGAGTAATAAACGGGCCAATGCGAATTCCATTAGTGGAATCCTAGCTAAGGTTGCTTACTCCAAACAAGATGTGAAAACGATTAAAATTGTTTCGCCTTATCTGTTTTTACAATCTGATTTACTTAAGGATGAAGGCGTCCTAGAGCGTGATCTCAATACGACGTTGGCATGGTTGGAAAAAGATCCAGAGCGACGTATAGAGGTTATCACTAACTCAGTACTCACTAGTGATAATTATTTCACCCAAGCTGTTATTGATATGCATACTGCGCCAAATATCTTAATGATGGACAGCAATACGCAACAACAATGGTTGGATGATGAGGTTGAAAATAATGAGCAAAACCCTGAGTTCATTCAGTCGAATGGGTGGAAGAAGTTAACGCAGCATCCTCAAGTTAAGTTCTATCAATTAGGAAAACAAGACTCGATTCTCATTGGCGGTGATAAGTATTATGGAAAGTTACACGCTAAGTTTTTAATTATCGATGATAGCGCATTCGTGGGAACGACCAATTTGGATTTTCGTTCGCTTTTGTACAATAACGAAGTGGGTTTTTTTCTCAGTGGCGAGGCGCTCGTTAAGCAGCTTACTTTACAGTTTTCGCTACTGAAACAAGACTCTTTACAGTGGGGAAGTGCCGAATGGTTGGAAATGAGGTACAAATTGAGGGAGGCGGGTGGCTCAAAAGGCCGAACGTCAAGTCGCCAGCGTGGGATCTTCGAAACTCTTGAGTCAACCGGATTAAAATATCAGTTCTAACCGCGCAGCAAGTCATTAATTCACACCATTACTTGTTCACCAACAATCTTTGAATTGTCGTAAAATGATAAGTAACGATTTCAATCCCGAAATATTATACGCCAAGCTAGCAGAAGCTTGGCGTTTACTATTTAGGAGACTTGATTTTGACAAAAAAACTGATTTTTCTTACGACGCTTCTTGCGTCTGGGGGAGCTATTGCGAATAGCTCTGGTGGGAATGACGTGTATTTTAATACCAATATTGCGAGTCAATGTGGGGTAACGGTAGTGGATGAGAGCGGAACTATCGGTGAGTTCCATGGTGAAGATAGGGTATCTTCCGATGATGATCCCGCTTCCGCTGATATTATTAATAACGTGGTAGATACAATTTCTGTGTCAACAGTCGTAGATTATCAGGATGGGAAGTTACTAGATATTAACGGTGATCCGTTTTTTAATTGGACCATTGTTGATACTTCTCGCGACAAAATTATAGATACAGGCGATTTGACGAGTAATAGCTTCGAATTTGATGTACCGCGGATTCAAAATGTTACTAATATTAAAATTTACGTCAATCAAAACGGTCAAGATGAACTGACAGCTGGTAGCCATACGGTACAGTTCTCTTTGAACGTAGTGTGTGCTGGGGCGAGTTAATGCCGGGTAAAGAGATAGGTGAATTATGGTCGTATTGTTTAGAGTACAAGATATAGAAGAACTATGGTTTCATATTGATCTCGCGACGTTTCTTCAAGTCAAACGAGGTTAAATGGAATAAAGAGGGGACTTAAGAGTGCTACAGCCAGTCGTTAAGTCCCTTTTATGTTGAATGAGGAGGTGAGCTTTAGAAGTAGCACAACTAAAACATGTATGCCCAGCCAATCATTGGGCCTTTTTGGGTCACATCTAATTCTACCGGACCGTTTGTACTGTCGGTCGTATTTTGAAGGTTTAGATATCGATAGCCGAACCAGAGGTTATTGTGCTTACTAAAACTATACGTCCCAGCAAGATTGAGCCCGCGGTTTATATCGTTGTCACCAGCAATACCCGCATCCACTGTTAAGCTTAACCCCCAGTTGTTACCAAACTGATGGGCATACTTTAAGCCAATCAGCCAGTCGAATTGGTGGGAACTGGATGTGATGGTACCGTTTTTATCATTCCAAAATGGGCGGTCACTATTAGCGCCTACATTAACATCAATTTTGCTGTATACATGACGCACTCCAGTCAGCAGCACTAGCCCATGGGTGACCTCATAACCAGCGAATAAGTCGTTTAGCGACATGTGAGCACTTAAATCAACATTGAAGCTAGGAACGAAGCGCCCAGGTTGAGTATCCGTATCATTTTTGACATGAAGATAATTCGCTCGAACACCTAATAACCACCTGTCTTTTTGAGCATAGAAGTCCCCCATTAAACCGAAGTTTAAGTTGCTAACAATGTTATCAAAAGGAATATCGATATCAATCTTGTCGTTTGCAGGGCCCGTTGTACCCGTTATGCTGGGTGCCCATAACATTGGAAATACGACAAGAAACTCCCATTCCTCGTCCTTATCCGCTGCCATCGAAAGCGATGAAGTGAGCAATGACGCTGCCACTATACTTTGTCCTATAAAACGCATGCATAATCCTTTAAGTACGTTTATATCGTTATAATTGTGTAGGTATACCGAGTGTGTTGATCTCGTTACCTTGCTCGCTACTCTATTGTGCGATTATGGTTCTGCACCGCAATTTGTGGCGCATTAATATTGTGTTTACGAAATTCATCAATCACACGTAAGGTAATATCCGTTTCGAAGAGTTTTTCATACGCGGTGTCTACAACATACGCTTTACAGGTGAGTTGTACCGCTAAGTAATTGTCTGTAATCGTTTGTTTAACCAATACCGTAACAGGTTTAGGCAGATGAATATAGCGACTAGACGACGCCGCTTCCTGAATCAAGTTACGTGCCATGACAATATCTTCGTTCATGCCAACGTAGAACGGAATCACGACTTGCATATCCAATGCACCATAGTTACCACTGACCGTTACTTCGTTAAGAAATTTGTTGTTAGGAATGGTGATGATGTCGTCATTTAATGTCCTCATTCGAACGGAGCGTAAACCAATGGTAGTAATATCCCCATAATTGCCTTCAAATGTGACACGGTCACCAACCTGGAACGGACGGTCAATCATAACGGTCAGTCCGGCAATAAACGAAGCAGCAAGATCTTTTAGTGCAAAGCCAACAGACACCGCCAATGTGCCGCCTATTAGCGCCAGTATATGGTCATTGATTCGAAAACTAAGCATGAATACGACCAAGCCTGCCGTCATATAGATGAAGAACTGTAGAAAAGACTGCAGTTTTTGAAGCAGCATGCGATATTGAACGAACTGCCCCCCAATACTTTCTACCATTGAATTCATAAATTTGATGAGCAGCCAAGTGCCCATCATGATAAGGACACTAAAGATCACGCCAGACCAACGAATTAAATTGGTAAACTGGGTAATATTTTCGACAGATGCGATCGCTTCCTCAGCATTAACAGCACTAGAAAGTAGCAGTAGGGCGATAACGTATAGCCATTTATTCATAAGAGAAAGCCCTGTTATTTAACGAGTAAATGTTGACGGTCTAGAACATTAGTAATGTGTCTAAACCAGTGATCGGAGACCCGCGCTTTATCTTCAGCCCATTCAATGTAACCTCGGCTTTGGAAATAACGTAAAGTACCGATTACCTCCGATATAGTGAGCTGAGTACAATCTGAAAGGTCATCGGGTGATGCTGCTTCTAACTGAACAATCGATCGCAGCACGGCAAGCATAGGTTTTGGCATTTTTTCCAATTCTTCTGATTCTGGAGCATGAAAAAGTCGCACAACAACATGACCGTTGCTTTTATCTCTTCTCAAAGACAACCTGAAAAAGCGCAACGCAACGGTTGGGTTACCATCAGAGTAATGCCATAAGATGCGATAGAAGCCTTGTCGTGCGCGTTCTTCTTCAGTTTCACTGTCGTTGTCCCATTGTTTCGGAACGACGAGCCCGTCAAAGCTTAACGGTTTCTCGATAGTTTGATTGATACGAGTATCAAGCAGTTTTTGAATTTGTGTTTCACTCCACCTAGGTAAAAAGGCAACCCAATCAAACAACAAACGTTCGCCACGCGCGCGGTCTACAAAGCGCCAGCTGGCTTTCTCTATGGCAAATACCGCGCGGTGATTTTTCTTAGAGCGACGCAGCAGATTAGTAAAGCGAATGAGGTCATTGAGCCCGCCTACCTTTGGCTTAACTAACCTCTGACAATTATCAATCGCAATGAGGTAGGGGATTTCGCTCTTACGTAACAAAGTGAGGATCTTCACTTCACTGGTCTCAGGTTCCAATCCTAAACTGATCGCCAACTCAACCAATAATTCGTTGTAACCCGCTAGCGGGCAATTGATATAGATGGGTTCAGCATTCTTCGTTTTAGCCAATAATTGTTGAAGTAAGCGTGTAGCACCCACACCTCTTTCGCCTGTAATGACGCAGATGGCTGGATTATCGGTGAGTAGATATTGCGATAGCTGTTTTACTTCATTTGTGGCGTAATCGACGAGTGGACTTTCTTCATTACCGGGAAGAATGTACTTAAACGCATCATCCCCACGGACACGGACTAAATTATGGTCTCCTTTACTGCCAGTTTGCTTAGCTACTTCAATTTTGAATAAGTAAGTTAATGCCTGATTGAAAAAGGTATTTCTTGAGAGTAGCCCTATAGAACGGTTTTTTAAGTGGTGAATGGTGAGCCAAATCGTCGCAATGGTGGTGGCAATAATACCTAAAAATAACGTATCTTTTTTTCTTGACGCCCAAACGACAATCAGCGGTTTCTCATTAACGCGTTCCAATGATTGAAACACGATCGGTTTCCACATCACTAAGACGGTCACGGTAATAAAGGCAAACCAAAATGAGAAAAGGCTGTATATCCAGTAATAAATGGTGCCTTTACCGAGTGTTTCAGATGAAATTTGCAGTACTACGCCCGCTAAGATAAAGCTCCAGACATAGCGTCGGATTGTAGAGAGACGTAATGCCACAATCTCCGGACTAGACGCCATACTATTGCGGTGAGCAAACTCCAAAATAAAGCTAATAGCAATAGAGCCACCCAGTACCCACCACGTGAAAATCTCTAGATAAATGAGATGCTCAAGGGCATCGATGCTACTTAACACTCGTAGAGACAGTGTCAGCGCTATTAACCAAGCGATAGCGCGACTCGCGCGCCCGATGTACCAAATGATGCGAACCCAAATAGGGGGCTTAGACATGTTGGAAGCAACGTGCTGCTTGAACTGTTCAAACAAACGTTTCTGATTGGCTAACCACCACATCAGCAATGAGTAGATAAAGAACACTTTAAGCGCCGCCCAAATAACAGGGATAGGCGAAATGAAGATTTCTTTAATTAGCGTTTTAATACTGATAAATTGCAAAAATACAAAGTACTCAGCGTTTAGCGCAGTGAGCTTTAGCTCTTGTTTAAACTGAGTCACGCCATCAGGTCCAAAGCCTGTGAGTTGATCTCGAGTGCGATCCGATGCTAAGTCGAGTAAGCGTTGTTTACTTAGACTTAAACTTCCTAAGGTTAAGTAGTGATTCTGGACATCTAACCAACGTTCCTCTTTTTCTTTTGAAGCGTGGCGGTACTCTTTCAACGACGCTTCGAACGCACGAATCTCATCATCTTGTAGTTCCAGTGTCACTGACAACAAACGTCGGACTTTAGATTGCTCAGAGGGCGTTAAGAATAACGGGTTGGGAAACGCGGAGACTTCCTTCCCCATATCAATCGCACTTTGCGATAAAACCGGGAGAGTCTCATCTTGATATTCCCACTTAGCCATTGCGTGAGAGCAAAAAAGAGAGGTGAGTAACGATAGTGTAATAATGAGCTTTTTCATGATTGTGCACACTGCCTGTAACTGACTGTATAAATTGGTATTGTCATAGTTATATAGTGTAGTTACCGTAATCGGACTTCGCTCATTTTGGCAGTAGAAAATTGAAAACGACTAGAATTTGTATTAGAAATGAATAGTCCGTGGTCACTTTGTCAGTAAAAGCTTTAGCTTTACGGAAAAAAGCTTGCGGTGACGTCACTTTGTTACTTGCAACCTAGGCTAACTCCCTGTAGGGTTGCGCAGTTTTGTTCATTCTCAAAGGTATTGCTTGTGCTTTCAACCGCTAACATCACGCAACAGTTTGGTGCTAAACCACTGTTTGAAAATATTTCTATCAAATTTGGTGACGGTAACCGTTACGGCCTAATCGGTGCGAACGGCTGTGGTAAATCCACGTTTATGAAGATTCTAAGCGGTGAGCTAGAGCAAACCAGTGGTACCGTTTCTTGTGATCCTAATGAACGTGTAGCAAAACTGAACCAAGACCAGTTTGCTTACGAAGAGTTCTCTGTTGTTGACACCGTTATCATGGGTCACAAAGAGCTTTGGGAAATCAAAAAAGAACGTGATCGTATTTATTCGTTGCCAGAAATGAGTGAAGACGATGGTATGAAAGTTGCCGACCTTGAAGTTCAATTTGCAGAACTTGATGGTTACATGGCGGAATCAAAAGCCGGTGAATTACTATTAGCGGTAGGTATTCCACTAGAGCAGCATTATGGCCTAATGAGTGAAGTAGCGCCTGGTTGGAAACTGCGTGTGCTTTTGGCTCAGGTACTATTTGCTGACCCACATATCATGCTACTTGATGAACCAACGAACAACTTGGATATGGATACTATCCGTTGGTTGGAGCACACGCTTAACCAGCGTAACTGCACTATGATCATTATCTCGCATGACCGTCACTTCTTAAACAGTGTGTGTACGCACATGGCTGACCTAGATTATGGTGAGTTACGTGTTTACCCTGGTAACTACGACGAATACATGTTTGCCGCGACTCAGGCTCGTGAGCGTTTATTATCTGATAACGCGAAGAAAAAAGCACAAATTGCAGAACTTCAAACGTTCGTTTCTCGATTCTCTGCCAACGCCTCGAAAGCGAAACAAGCTACGTCTCGTGCTAAACAAATTGATAAGATTCAACTTGATGAAGTGAAAGCATCAAGCCGTCAAAATCCATTCATTCGCTTTGAGCAAGAGAAAGAGTTGTTCCGTAACGCTCTGATTATTGAAGAACTGTCTAACGGCTTTGATGACGGAATGCTTTGGTCAGACTTTAACGCTATCTTTGAAGTTGGCGAGCGCGTTGCCATTATTGGTGAGAATGGTGTGGGTAAAACAACCCTACTTAACACGCTTGCAGGCGCACTTGAGCAAAAATCTGGTACGTATAAATGGTCAGAAAACTCAAATATTGGTTACTATGCTCAAGATCACGCCCACGATTTTGCCGAAGATCTAAATCTAACAGATTGGATGGGGCAATGGCGTCAAGAAGGCGATGATGAGCAAGTGGTTCGTAGCTTCTTAGGTCGTATGCTGTTTAGCCAAGATGACATCAAAAAGTCAGTGAAAGTTCTGTCTGGTGGTGAGCAAGGTCGTATGCTTCTAGGCAAATTAATGATGCATAAACCAAACATGTTGTTGATGGATGAACCAACAAACCATATGGATATGGAATCTATTGAGTCATTAAACTTGGCGCTTGAGAACTACAAAGGTACATTGTTATTCGTATCGCACGACAGACAATTTGTATCGTCTTTGGCGACGCGTATCCTTGAAATCAAAGATAACAAGATCAATGACTTCAAAGGCACATACGAAGAGTTCCTAAAAATGCGCGGTGATGCGTAAGCTTGAGAGTGTTGTCGTTACTTAGACGTTTAAGACACTTAGACGTTTAAGACACTTAGACGTTTAAGACACTTAGACGTTTAAAACACGGACTATCGTCGACAAATCAAAATAAAAAGGCAGCCATATTTATATGGTCTGCCTTTTTTTACACTGTTAGATGTAATCGAAGATGCTGTTTCATTAGTTTAGCGAGTTTTTAGTACTCGAGGGCCTATCAGTAGAGGCCTTAGTTATTTAGCTCCCTTAACGTCAAAATCAATCTTGTCGCTACCCGTAAATACTTGGAAACGTAGCCCTTTAGCTCGAGCGATGGTGGTAATACCAAACTGCTTGGCTAGGTCTAACCCCATCTGTGTCACACCAGAGCGTGAAAGAAGAACAGAGATCCCCATTTGCGCGACTTTTATGACCATTTCGGACGTGAGTCGCCCCGTGGTGTAAAAAATCTTATCATCACCGGTTTCTTCGTTGAGCCATAGTTCACCTGCTAACGTATCTACCGCATTGTGGCGCCCTACATCTTCAACAAACGAAAGGACTTGATTATTTTGGCAAATCGCACATCCATGCACGGCACCTGCTTTTTTGTACGTATCGTTAAAGTGGGTGAGCGCCTCGAGTGTGGCATAAATCTGTGACTGTTTTAACGGAGTTTGTGGAACCTGATACCCATCCAGCTGTTTCATCACGTTGCCATACATAGTGCCTTGCCCACAACCGGAGGTGACGGTTTTTTTCTTTAAGGCTTCTTCCAAAAAATCTGTATTCTCTTTTGTAATAACGGCGGCGGAATGGGTTTCCCAATCGATAATGAGTGACTCGACGGCGTTGGGATCAGACAAAAAGCCCTGATTTTTTAGATAACCTAGGACCAAAGAATCTGGTCTAGAGCCTAGGGTCATTAACGTGACGATTTCTTTCCAGTTTAGCATCACGGTAAGCGGACGTTCGCAGGCGATTTGCTTGACGAGCTTCTCACCATATTCGTCAACAACTTCCACTTCCATTGTTTGTAAAGGATTTTCGCTTGTTCTAATAATATTTGGCTTTACCACGCAATTTGTCCTTTTGTTCAACTGTAATAGTGGTTAAGAAGAGCAACTAACTCAACCTATTGGCTTGATTATTGCTTCGTAATCAGTAATTAGCAACTTAGTTAACAAGAAAAGCAAATTAAATGCCAATGACTGACGCTGATGACTCAAAAGTGATTGTATGCCTCATCGGCTTGGTAAATCACTAGTTATCACTGTTATAAACAAACTTAGTCCGAGATGAGTATTAGATGTTACCGGAAAAAAATGACGACCAATGGCCGCTACAAATTGACGTTGTTGCCACTGAAAAACAAGTCGGTCGCTGGATGACCACCCAAAGGGAACTCAACGGTTTTGGCCTGTCTGATGTTGATGTTAGCCGGCCGTATGGCTTACTAGAACTATACAAAGATGAACGCACAGACTACCGCTTTAATTTAAGTTCCCAATCACCTAAATTGTTTGTCGTGTTTGATAATCATGATGAGTTAGATTTAACACCTGTCGTTGTCACTGCGTCTCAAGGTGTGGCTGGCTCATTTATGGATGGGGACTATTTAGTTCTGTCAAATACGATGCCGTTGCCAATACAAGCTTGGATGGAAGCCTTTATTGGTAGGCATGGAGAGCTGTTAGAAGTCAGACGAAAAAAACGCAAAGGTGCGGGGCGTTCAAGTGAAAAATAGTTTTCTCTCACGCTGGTCACAGCGCAAGCTAGAAACAGATAAAACGATCCTATCAGGGGACTTAGACCCTGCTAGCGATACCGATGATGTACAGTTGCCGGAAGGTACTAGTCAGAGTACCCGTGTATCAGAATCACGTATCGAAGACCTAGGCAGTCGTGAAAGTCACTTAGATGCTGACGAGCCTGCTGTTATTGGTGAGGACTGCGAGCATGAGGGGACAGAACGCAGTAATAGTGCCGATGAGAGCGATAATAATGGCAGTGAGGGCGATGATATTCCTATAGAGTCGCTTTCAATGTCGGAGTTAATGACTAAGACGGGGCTTGATAAAGCGGCCAAAAAGGCGGCACTACGCAAAATGTTTCTGAGTCCCGAATTTAATGTCGTCGATCGACTCAATGATTATGATCATGACTATGCCGCGGTTAAGCCTCTCGCCGCAGGTGTTGCAGAAACACTTAGAGAATGGGTGAAGAAAGTAGAAGAGCTGGATAGTGATACAGCACGCCCTAAAAGCGTAGAGGACAATCATGACAGTTATGCCCAAGCGATCGATGATGAGCATGCCGATGACGCAAAACAAGCAAGTGGTGATGATGCCCATGAAGCGGAACAAAATAACAACGCAAAGGGTGAACTTCAGCAAACGCGATCAGAAGATGTAACGGATGTTGATACGAGCTCAAGCGTTTCAAGTGTTAATGATGAAATGAAGGTTGAAGCTCGTAAAGATGACGGTGTAGCTAAAGACTAACACTTTGATTGAGACAATATTTACCACACAAAAAATAGGTACATTTTGTCTTAGTGATAAAATCATATAACTAAGACAAATTGTCTCACCACGATAAATAAAACCGATCAACGGTGTGCAATAAAACGATAACCCAAGCTAACTTGAATGATAAAAGAAGTAATCTGGGCATATTTATCCATTTATCAGCTGATCGGCTATAAAATCGAGAGAACTTCTAGTTGGAACAATAATTGCAATTTGTGTCTACAGTGACGATTTAACGTCAAAGCGATGGGGCAAAGACCCCTGCACTGGAAGATGCAATGATAAAAAAATTATTAGAAGAATCGACAACCACGAACGGACTGGCTCGTCTTTACGCGTTTGAAAATACCGTAGAGCTTACCAATCTTATTCCTCCTACCGTTAGCTATGAAAGCCAGGGCGATACCCTTATCGTCGGCCCGACTGCGATTATAACGAGTACGGCCGAGCAGTTAACGGCGATGCATTCGCTTACATTGCTTTCGACTGATGGTGTCACGAGTGAGAGCTATCCCAACCTCTATTTTGCAGATAGCGTTGAAATTTCGGGGTTTCTAGGCACCTTTACCGTTAATGTCCAAAACAATATGCAAACTATCAATCTTGCGGAAGTATCAGTAGGGCGAGATTGTTTTGATGTTGTGTTGGATCACACTCTCAACGGCTGCATGTCTGAGCAGGTCCCCGTACCGGGCTTTTACCCAGTAGGAAGAGGTTATCCATCTCTTGCTGAGGCGTTGGAAGTGATTCCAACACTCATGGGGACATTCGATAAGCCAAAGTATTTCCGCTTGGATACCGATTTGTGTGCTCACAGCTCTCGTGGGGTAAAAGGGTGTGAGCGTTGTGTGGATGCATGTCCTGCGGGTGCGTTATCTAGTGAAGGTAACGATAAGATTGGCCACAAGATAGAAATTAACCCTTACTTGTGTCAAGGCGTAGGTACGTGTGCCACGGCTTGTCCGACAGAAGCCATTCATTACGCACTACCGACGCCTAAAGAGACGCAAAAATTCATCGAACGAACGTTAGCGAACTATCACAAACAAGGTGGCAAAGATGCCATTATTCTTATTTGTAGTTCCAGGCATGAAACGTACAACGTGATGGCATTGCGAGCATTACCCGATCATGTGATTCCTGTCGTCGTGGAAGAGTTACCTTCAGTCGGAATTGACACTTGGCTCGCTGCACTGGTTAACGGCGCGACTCAAGTGTTATTTGCAGCTAGTCGTCATATGCCGGAAACCATTCAAACTGTGCTGAATCGTGAAGTAGGTATGGCGCAATTGTTACTTGAGAATTTAGGGCTTGCTCGAGAAACCATTGATATCTTGTACTTAGAATCGTTGCGAGAAGGGTTGCCCACACTCGTTACCACGTCACTTGGTGTGAATGTCGGCGACGTGCAAGGTGACAAACGACAACGCCTTTACACCTCTCTTGATGCGTTGGCATCTCAACATTCCGTTATTGAAACCATCCAAGTTCTTCCTTCCACTTCGCCATTTGGTACGGTGAATTGTGATACAGATAAATGCACATTGTGCATGGGCTGTGTCGCGGTTTGCCCGACAAAAGCGCTGCATAACACTGGCGACAGGCCTGCGCTAGATTTTATAGAACAAGATTGTGTGCAATGCGGGATGTGTGAAAAGGCTTGTCCCGAATCAGCATTATCTCTATCGCAACAACTTAATTGGAATCAAGAGTCTCGCCAAAGTGTTGTCGCTATCCATGAAGAAAAGGCGGCGGAATGCTTACGTTGTGGCAAACCTTTCGCGCCACAGTCTATGATTACCATGCTGCAAGATAAGTTACGTGGTCACTCTCATTTTTCAGACGAAATGTCGCTACGCCGTATCGCTATGTGTGAAGACTGCCGCGTCGTAGATGTATTCGAAGCAATGGCTGAAAACCCAGAACAACAATTAAAAATTTAGGAGTAGATGTTGATGGAAGAACAACATGATGAAATGCGAAGTGACATTTATCTCTTGATTTCAACACTCTGCCGTCAAGCGCCAGATAGGGATCTAGTGGAGTTTTTAGCCCATCTAGAAATCGAAAGTGGCATCAATCAAATGACAGCAGCATGGCAGGATTTATCTGCTGCAGCCAAAGAAGCACAGGTCAGCGCGCTTGAAGATGAGTATCAAGATTTATTTATTGGTATTGGTAAAGGTGAAGTTGTGCCGTTTGCTTCTTGGCATCTGACTGGTTCATTAATGGAGAAACCGCTCGCTGCGTTAAGACAAACTCTGACTCAATTAGGATTGGAGCGAGAGGACGGAGTAAAGGAGCCTGAAGACCATATTGCCGCGATATGCGAAGTGATGGCAGCGTTAATTGAACAACAGAGTGAACCCGAAGCAAAGGCGTTTTTTAATCAACATCTTGCCACTTGGTATGGGTCGCTCTGTCGTCAAATGGAGTCGGCATCAAGTGCCCAGTTTTATAAGGCTGTAGCGGTTTTGATGGCTGCGTTTTTCGATGTAGAGCAGGTGAAGTATGCGACTAGCCCAGTGTCTACCAAAGCAAAAATGAAAATTGATGTAAAGAACATTACCACTAAGTAATGACCGTTTAATCGTTAGTAAGTTGAGCGTGAGGCTTAACTTAACTATTCAGCTTACTAGAGATGTCTGTGCTTATTAAGTACAAGGTATCCACTCAGGGAGCAAACTATGAGCAAGCAAAACAAGCAAGATGAACAGAGCACATGCAATGAAAGCCGACGTAATCTTTTAAAAGGATTAACGACTGCTGCGGTCGCGGGTGCCGTCATTACAGGTACCGCGCAGGCGGCAGGTAGTGATGTAGCAGATACACCGTTAGATAGCAGTGCAAAGAAAACGGGATATCGTGAAACACAACATGTGAAAGACTACTACGACACACTTTAAGGAGCGAACCAATGAAACTGACTAAACGCTCCAATACAGTGAGCAAAAATGAAAACAAGCTAGGCATTAGTCGCCGAACGTTTATGCGCAGCTCCACGCTTGCAGCAGGTGGTGTAGCCGCTGGCGCGTATGTATTTGCTCCAGGTATGATCAAGAAGGCAGAAGCCAAGGCTGTTGATCCTGAAGCGAAAACCGAAGTGAGACGAACAATTTGTTCACACTGTTCCGTAGGTTGCGGTGTCTATGCTGAAGTTCAAAATGGTGTGTGGACCGGGCAAGAGCCCGCATTTGACCACCCATTTAATGCTGGCGGACATTGTGCAAAAGGGGCAGCTTTACGTGAGCACGGACACGGCGAACGACGCCTTAAATATCCAATGAAGCTTGAAGGCGGTAAATGGAAAAAGCTGACGTGGGATGAAGCGATCGAAGAGATTGGAAGTAAAGTCTTAGAAATCCGCGAAGAATCAGGACCCGATTCCGTTTATTGGCTGGGCAGCGCTAAGCACAACAATGAACAAGCGTATATGTTCAGAAAAATGGCGTCTCTTTGGGGCACCAATAATGTCGACCACCAAGCACGTATTTGTCACTCGACTACAGTATCCGGTGTTGCTAATACATGGGGTTACGGGGCAATGACGAACTCTTTCAATGATATGCATAACTGTAAGTCTATGCTGTTCATTGGTTCAAACCCTGCGGAAGCTCATCCTGTTGCAATGCAGCACATCCTGATCGCGAAAGAGAAAAACGGTTGTAAGATCGTTGTTGCTGATCCAAGACGTACGCGTACCGCAGCGAAATCTGATCATTACTGTTCCCTAAGACCGGGGACCGATGTGGCCTTTGTATGGGGCTTGTTATGGCACATTTTTGCGAATAAATGGGAAGATCAGGAGTTTATTCGCCAGCGTGTGTTCGGGATGGACGAGATTCGCAAAGAAGTGGCTAACTGGAATCCAAAAGAAGTTGAACGTGTTACTGGTGTTAGCGAAGCTGATGTCTATAAAGCCGCTAAACTTCTTGCTGACAACCGTCCAGGCAGCATTATTTGGTGTATGGGTGGTACGCAACACACCACAGGTAATAACAACACCCGTGCTTACTGTGTGCTTGAGTTAGCGCTTGGCAATATTGGTAAGTCAGGTGGTGGAGCCAACATATTCCGTGGGCACGATAACGTACAAGGTGCGACGGATTTAGGCGTACTTTCTCATACACTCCCGGGTTATTACGGTTTGGCTGAAGGCTCTTGGAAGCATTGGGCTAAAGTTTGGGATGTCGATTTCGAGTGGGTCAAAGGACGTTTCGATCCAAACGAATATCGTGGTAAGAAACCGATGAATAACATGGGTATTCCGGTTTCTCGTTGGATCGATGGTGTACTAGAAAACAAAGACAATATTGAACAAAACGACAATATACGCGCCATGTTCTATTGGGGACATGCGGTTAACTCGCAAACCCGTGGCGTAGAAATGAAAAAGGCCATGTCGAAGTTAGACATGATGGTGATTGTTGATCCATACCCAACAGTTGCGGCGGTGATGAACGATCGAACTGACGGCGTGTATTTACTTCCTGCAACCACTCAGTTTGAAACGTATGGCTCGGTGACGGCATCAAACCGCTCTATTCAATGGCGAGATCAAGTCATTGAACCGTTGTTTGACTCTAAACCCGATCACGAAATCATGTACCTTTTAACGAAAAAGTTGGGCTTTTCTGATCAGCTATTCAAAAACATTAGCGTTGAAAATAACCAACCTTTGATTGAAGACATTACCCGTGAATTTAACAAAGGTATGTGGACGATAGGTTATACAGGACAAAGTCCAGAACGTTTAAAAGCGCATCAACAAAACTGGCATATTTTCAATAAAACTAGCCTAGAAGCCGAAGGTGGTGTCGCCAATGGTGAAACGTATGGTTTACCTTGGCCATGTTGGGGTACGCCAGAAATGAAACACCCTGGCACACATATTCTCTATGACACATCAAAGCCGGTCGCACTTGGCGGCGGTAACTTCCGTGCGCGATTTGGTGTTGAGTATGAAGGAAATAATCTGCTGGCTGAAGATAGCTATTCTGTTGGCTGTGAAATTGAAGATGGCTACCCAGAGTTTACTGATAAGCTAATTAAACAGCTTGGTTGGTGGGGGGATTTGACCCCTGAAGAACAAGCCGCAGCGGAAGGTAAAAACTGGAAAACAGACTTGTCAGGCGGTATTCAACGTGTCGCTGTACTTCATGGCTGTATGCCATTTGGTAATGCGAAAGCTCGTGCGATTGTTTGGACTTTCCCAGATAAAGTCCCGTTGCATCGTGAGCCACTCTACACACCACGACGTGATCTGGTTGTGGATTATCCTACCTGGGATGACAGTGAATCGATTTATCGTTTACCAACGCTTTATAAGTCAATTCAAGATCAAGATAAATCTGGCGAATATCCAATTGTATTGACCTCTGGACGCTTGGTTGAATATGAAGGTGGTGGTGAAGAAACGCGCTCTAACCCTTGGCTTGCCGAGCTACAACGAGAAATGTTTGTAGAAGTTAACCCGAAAGATGCCAATGACATTGGCTTTAAAGACGGCGACATGGTTTGGGTTGAAGGTGCAGAGAAGGGCCGAATTAAGGTGAAAGCGCTCGTGACGCGACGTGTTAAACCGGGATTAGCGTTCATTCCTTTCCACTTTGGTGGAAAATTCCAAGGTGAAGATCTTCGTTCTAAATACCCTGAGGGTAGCGATCCTTATGTGTTAGGCGAAGCGGCAAATACTGCGACCACCTACGGTTATGATCCGGTCACGCAGATGCAAGAAACTAAAGTCACCCTCTGTAATATCAAGAAAGCGTAAGGAGTCATAACATGGCTAGAATGAAATTCCTTTGTGACACCAAACGTTGTATTGACTGTAACGGCTGTGTCACAGCATGTAAAAACGAAAACGATGAAGCGCTTGAGTGGGGTATCCAACGCCGCCGAGTAGTGACATTAAATGATGGCGAACCGGGTGAAAACTCAATCTCCGTTGCTTGTATGCACTGTACGGATGCGCCTTGTATGGCGGTCTGTCCAGCTGATTGTTTTGAGCATACAGAGGACGGTATTGTGCTTCACAATAAAGATCTCTGTATTGGTTGCGGTTATTGCTTATTTGCTTGCCCATTTGGTGCTCCACAGTTCCCTAAACAAGCTTCGTTTGGTGAGCGTGGCAAGATGGACAAGTGTACGTTCTGTGCGGGCGGTCCTGAAACTGAAGATAATTCAGAAGAAGAACGCGCTAAATACGGTGCAAACCGTATTGCTGAAGGTAAACTGCCGATGTGTGCTTCGTTATGTTCAACAAAAGCACTGCTGGCCGGGGATGCAGAGAAAGTCTCTGACATATTCCGTCAACGTGTGGTAGAGCGTGGAGCAAAAAATGCAGGTTGGAGCGACGGTCACGACCTGTCTTACGATGCAACCAAGAGCTAATGGAGACACGTATGCTAAGTACGCTTAGAAACCAAGCTCTTGCAATGCTGCCTATATTGGCAGCATTACTGCTGACCTTGTCGTTTGGAGTACAAGCAGAAGAGAGCAAGAATGACAAAGTAGTGCAAAGTGAAATGGTCCAGTTGGCTGGTGCCGATTATTGGCGTGCAGTTAAAGATGGAGTAGAAGGGACGACGACGTCTGGCTCTCCAGAGCACGGAGTATTGATTAGTACTCCGGGTGAAACTTGGTTCATTTTAAAAGAGAAATGGATGTCTCCTGCGGCAGCGGTAGCGATTTTCGGTAGTATCTCGATGGTGGTGCTTATGTACTTCATCGTTGGACCACTGAAGCTAAGCGCTGCACGAACAGGCAAAAAAGTGAAGCGTTGGTCTAGAATGGATCGTGCCCTTCACTGGAGTATGGCATTTACCTTTTTGACTCTTGCATTTAGTGGACTGATGCTGGTCTACGGTAAACACTTTATGAAGCCCTATGTTCCAACAGAACTTTGGGGGTGGACCATTTATATTGCCAAGCAATACCATAACTATGTGGGCCCGCTATTCTTCATTCTACTTTTCGCGGTTCTAATCAAATGGTGGCGAAAATCCATCTTTGATAAGACCGACGTGCAGTGGTTTATGAAGCTTGGAGGCATGGTTGGTAAGCACAAAGGGTCGCATCCATCTGCTGGGTTTTCAAATGGTGGGGAAAAAGCGATTTATTGGTTACTTATCTGTTTTGGTGCGGTAGCGGCCGTCAGTGGCTTAGTCCTCGATTTCCCAATTTTCGGACAAACTCGCCGTGATATGGAGCTGTCGAATTTAGTGCATATGTTCTCTGCATTGATTTTGATTTGTGGTTTTGTGTTCCATATTTATATCGGGCTTTTTGGTATGGAAGGTGCACTAGAAGGCATGGTTACTGGTGAAGTTGATGAAACATGGGCGAAAGAACATCATGATTTGTGGTTTGAGGAAGTGCAAAACGCAGACAACGAAGAAGTAAATTCGGCACCGAACGCTGATTCAACGTCTACGAAGACTCAATCCGACAGTAAGCTGACTTAAGGGAGTATCGACTATTATGCAGCAACAACATAAAGGCATTTGGGTTGCGTACATCTTAAGCCTCTTTACGCCCTTTACTTTACTTATCTCAGGCGTTATAGCTATTGTTTACGCAGGCTATCGATTGGATAAAGGTGAGGATACAGATGTCGTCAACTCACATTATTACGGACTAATTAGGACGTTTTTTCTAAACCTAACCTTCTTTGTCGTTTTAATCGTTACCGTTGCCACCTCGAATGGATTACTGAAAGGCGTGACCCATTACTGGTATAAAGCGACATGGATTGATCAAATTGCCAACGTTATTCCATATGTAGGGATGGTGTTTGCAGCGGTTGCGATTATCGTGTGGATAATCCGTATGTTCAAGGGAATGGATATGCTTAAGCGTAATATTCCGATGACGTTTGATAAAGGTCCTCAACTGATTGATACGACGCAATAAACGCAGCCAGTTAACGCTGTAAAAGTCGCTAAGCCCATGTTGTAAGACACATGGGCTTTCTTTTGTCCCGCATATACTACCAGCATGTTCAAGTGTCTTTGATATGCTTCCATTACGACATGCCACATTAACCAGGTCGCAACATCTTGGTGCGCACAAGTTTAGTGCTTATCACTAACATGGTGCAACCAATCATAACTTCGATAGCGAGTTGACTGAATGTTCCAAATTAAAACTCAGTGTTATTAGTGTGTTACTGCGATTAGTCAAGGTTGTGTTTCTTGGAATAGTTCTTGCTGTTATCAAGCCATGAGAATTCAAAGCACCAACTTGGTGTGATGGAAATGTTATGAAGCACAATGATGATGCTTTACATGGAAATGTGGTTTAAAGGAGTAATCGATACATGACCCCTTCGGTAGAACAGGTACATGGCGCTGTACAAACGCTCACACAAAGCTCAGACACGCTCTTCTTATTATTAGGCGCGATCATGGTATTTTTAATGCACGCCGGCTTCGCTTTTCTTGAAGTAGGAACCGTAAGACATAAAAACCAAGTTAATGCGTTGGTAAAAATACTTGCTGATTTTGGTGTTTCAGCCATTGCCTATTTCTTTATTGGGTACTGGGTTGCTTATGGAGGCACATTCTTTGCCGATGCAGAAACACTATCACAAGGTAATGGCTATGAATTGGTTAAATTCTTCTTCTTGCTAACATTTGCAGCCGCTATACCGGCAATTGTCTCGGGAGGTATCGCGGAGCGCGCTCGATTCTATCCAATCCTGTTAGCGACGTTTTTTACGGTTGGCTTAGTGTACCCATTGTTTGAAGGTATTATTTGGAATGGTAACTTTGGGTTTCAAGGGTGGCTAGAAACCACATTTGGCGCCGGGTTCCATGACTTCGCAGGTTCTGTCGTGGTGCATGGTGTAGGTGGCTGGATAGCGTTAGTCGCGGTTATATTTTTAGGGATGAGAAAAGGCCGTATTCGCGCAGGTAAACATACAAACTTTGCACCATCCAATATTCCGTTCTTAGCTTTAGGGGCATGGATATTGAGTGTCGGCTGGTTCGGATTTAATGTTATGTCCGCCCAAGCGCTCGAGGGTATCAGTGGGCTTGTAGCCATGAACTCTTTAATGGCGATGGTTGGTGGTATATTAGCGGCGCTTATCGTTGGGAAAAACGACCCTGGGTTTATTCATAATGGTCCACTCGCGGGTCTCGTTGCAATTTGTGCGGGCTCTGATCTAATGCATCCCATTGGTGCTCTGATCACAGGTTCAATTGCAGGTGCTCTGTTTGTTTGGGCATTTACCTACCTGCAAAATAAAACAAAAATTGACGATGTATTGGGTGTATGGCCACTACATGGCTTATGTGGTGCTTGGGGCGGTATTGCTGCAGGCATATTTGGTCAAAGTGCGCTAGGCGGGTTAGGGGGCGTGAGCTTTGCCGCGCAATTGGTCGGTACGCTTGCAGGAATCGCTATAGCACTTATCGGAGCGCTAATAGTTTATGGTGTATTAGACAAGGTCACGGGTCTAAGGCTATCTGAGGAAGATGAGTTTAATGGCGCAGATTTAGCTATCCACAAAATTTCATCGACTAATGAGGACTAGGTTAGCGAATCATCATACGTAATCAACCCAAGAGAGGTGTCTATCGACACCTCTTTTGGGTTCTATTGTACGTACTGTTTAATCGTTCACAAAATTGCTAAAAAGCACCCAAATAATGCTTTTAAATCAAAGGCATTAGACTATGGTCTAAGTGTCAAAACTCGGTTGCCCACAGTAATCCATGTTATTCTTGTGGTATAGCTTACGTCAGAACAAGGATGGTTTATGAACTTCCCTTATAAAAATATTGTGGTATTAACAGGTGCGGGTATCTCAGCAGAATCGGGAATACAAACTTTTCGGACGCAAGACGGATTGTGGGAAAATCATAGAATTGAAGATGTGGCGACGCCGGAAGGCTTTGTTCGTGATCCTAATTTGGTTCAAAGCTTTTATAATCAAAGGCGCAAAAAACTACAACAACCGAGCATTCTTCCCAATGCAGCTCATATCGCACTAGGTCAACTTGAGCGCGACCTTAATGGCTGCGTCACAGTCATCACACAAAATATCGATAACCTTCATGAACGGGGCGGTAGCGATAATGTCATTCATATGCATGGGGAACTACTAAAGGCCCGATGCTCAGAATCAGGGCAGGTGATCGACATGAAAGACGATATCGTTACGGGTGATTTATGTCATTGCTGCCAATTACCTAGCCAGATTCGCCCTCACATTGTTTGGTTTGGAGAGATGCCGTTAAAGATGGGGGACATCTATTCAGCATTAGAGGCGGCTGACCTGTTTATTTCTATCGGCACCTCGGGTGTAGTGTACCCAGCCGCCGGTTTTGTACATGATGCAAAAATGCATGGTGCTCATACTATTGAAATTAACCTTGAGCCAAGTGCCGTTCAAAGTGAATTTGAAGAAAAACGGTACGGTAAAGCCAGTATAGAAGTGCCGAAGTTAGTTAAAGAACTACTGGCATTGCAAACTCAAGACCAAGAGACGTCATTGTAATACAACAGGATTTCACACCTGTCATCAACTCGTTATCGTTGATAACAAAAAGCCCTCAAAAAATGAGGGCTTTTGATTTAGAGTAAATAGGGTAGTCGTAATACTCGTAGCCCTATTATTCACGCTAGCCGAGCTTAATTGTCAACTTTAAGCTTTTGGAAGTATTCTTCGTAAAGTGCACCAGCTTCACCAACTTCATCTTGCCACGTACCTGAATCCATCACCTCTTGTGGTGGGAAGACATTTTTGTCTTCGGCGAACTCTTTTGGTAGCAGTGGATAAGCCGTCTTGACTGGCGTTGGGTAACCAATTTCCAATGCAATTTTCGCCGCATTTTCTGGGCGAAGTAGGAAGTCGATCATCTTGTGAGCGGCTTCGACATTCTTCGCACCAGATGGAATTGCTAGGCTATCCATCCAAAAAATCGTGCCTTTTTCAGGCCAAACAATTTCAATTGATGCACCTTCTTGACGAGCCATGTAAGCTGAACCATTCCAAAGCATACCCAAAGATACCTCACCAGCTAAGTATGGGTTAGCTGGGAAATCTGAGTTAAATACCAGTACATTCGGAACCAGTTTGCGCAGTTCTTCGTAAGCCGCTTTTATCTCTTCTGGATTTGTTGTGTTTGGAGAATAACCCAGTTTTGTTAGCGCGATATGGAAGACTTCACGAGAGTCATCCATCATCATTAGCTGACCTTCCCACTTCTGGTCCCACAAGTCATCCCAGCTCTTAACTGCAGACTTATCAAGCATGTCGGTATTGACACCAATGCCCGTTGCACCCCAAATGTAAGGGATAGAAAAGTTGTTATCCGGGTCGAAAGGCTTGTCTAAGTAATTGGCATCGAGATCTTGAAAATGTGATAGCTGCTCTTTATCGATTTGTTGCAGCATGCCTTCTTTACGCATCTTTGAAACGAAATACGTTGAAGGAACCACTAGATCATAACCTGAGCCTTGAGTTTTTAACTTAGCATACATGCTTTCGTTAGACTCGTAGGTTGAATAGATGACTTTAATCCCTGTTTCTTTAGTAAAGTCCTCTAAAACTTCACTTGGAATGTATTCAGACCAGTTGTAGAAATAGAGTTCTTCGTTGGCAGCAAACGCCGGGGTAGTGAAGAGAGTCGCCGCACAAAGGGCGCTAGCATACAGTTTGCTTTTCATTACTTTTCCGTTTGTATTTTATTAACAAAGAGCCATAGAAGGCATGACAATTTGATGATGTTTTAGCAAGCAAAATCAAATGACTTTGGACGCCATAAATAATTTGACGTAAGTCACAAGATTATATCAGTGATTGAGAGATATCTCTATGTGGCTGTTTACAAAAAATAAACGTTTGGAAGGTTATAAGGGATCTTTCAAATAAAAAAGGTGGCAGATGCCACCTTTTAGTAGGGAAGTAGTGAAACTACTGTCCAGCTTTGAGCTTCATGAAATAATCTTCGTAAGCGACGGTTTTGTCGCCAACTGAATCTTGCCATTCAACACGGTCTAAATCTTCCTGAGAAGGGAACAGAGCGGGTTCATGTTTAAACTTGTCATTTGAGGCCTTTACTGCCGTTAAATAACCGGTGTCATTTGAGATTTGTTCTGCAATTTCTGGACGCAGTAAGAAATCAATCATCTTGTGAGCCGCATCAACGTTAGCTGCTCCTGAGCTGATAGCGAAGTTATCAACCCAGCCTATGCCACCTTCTTTAGGGAAAACAAGTTGTAAAGGCACGCCTTCTTTTTGCGCAGCAGCAGCAGATCCGTTCCATAACATACCTAAGCCCACTTCTCCTGACATGTACGGGGAACCTGGGTTATCTGAATTAAACACTAATACGTTTGGCATTAGTTTTTGAAGTTCAGCGTACGCCTCATCAATTTGAGCTTGATCCGTTGTATTACCAGAATAACCCAGTTTACGTAAGGCAATATGGAACACCTCACGCGTATCGTCCATCATCATAAGCTGACCTTCTAACTCAGGCTTCCACAAATCGGCCCAGCTAGTAAAGTCATTGGGATCATACATGTCGGTATTCACCGCCAAGCCAGTAATCGCGACAACGTGAGGAATCGAATAATCGTTATTCGGGTCATACGGTTTGTCTAGATAATTGCTATCAAGGTTACCAAAGTTGCTAAGTTTACTCTTATCGATTTTTTGTAGCATGCCTTCATCGCGCATTTTCGCTACGAAGTAGGTAGACGGAACGACAAGATCGTAACCTTTATTGTGTGTCTTCAACTTAGCATAAAGCGTCTCATTAGACTCATAAGTCGAATAGATGACCTTTATACCGGTTTCTTCAGTGAACTGCTCGAGGATGTTACTGTTGATGTACGGTCCCCAGTTCATGAATACTAATTGTTGCTCTTTTGCACTAACCATGCCTGATGCAAGAGAAAGTGCACATGCACTACCAGCTAATAAAGTAGCCCATTTTTTCATTGACGTAAGCTCCAAACAAACGCTGCCATAATGGCATAGATAAAAAAAGCAGAGTGACGGCGTCACTCTGCTCTCACTTTAAATTTGACGACACATTACTTAATTTTTTCACGCGCAAGAAATTGCGAAGTCATGACCAAAGCCAGCGACACAATGAGCATGATGGTTGCTAGGGCATTGACCTCCGGAGAAATACCAACCTTAACCATAGAGTAGATCTTCAGCGGTAAAATTTCGTAAGTCGGCCCAGTAACAAACGAGCTCACAATGACATCATCAAGAGATAATGTAAAACTTAGCAACCAACCGCCAGCCACTGCTGGCTTAGCCAGTGGAAGAATAATTTGCTTTAGGATGGTCCATTCACTTGCGCCAAGATCTTTTGCCGCTTCTAACATTTTGACGTCGAAGCCTTTTAAACGGCTATAGACAGTGACAACGACAAACGGCAAGCAAAACGTGATATGCGCAACCAACAGGGTAAAGAAACCAAGTTGAACGCCCATTACCAAGAATATAGCGAGTAATGAAATCGCCATCACGATGTCAGGGGACATCATAACGATAAACAATAAGCCACTTACCGCTTGTTTGCCTTTAAATTGATAGCGAAACAATGCCACCGCAGTCAAACTGCCAATTAACGTCGCTGCTGTCGCGGAAAACACGGCGACATTAATTGAATGCCAAGCCGCTTGCATAAGGCTGTCGTTATTGAACAGTGCGTGATACCACTTCGTCGTGAGACCACCCCATTTCATACCGAATTTATTGGCATTAAAGGAGTTAGCAATCAAGACAATGATTGGTAAGTACAAAAATGCATAAACTAATGTCATGAAACCAAATTTAGCAGTGCGACCCATTATTCGAGCTCCACTTTACGGTTTAATAATTTACCTGCTCGATAGTAGGCATAGAGCATAACAGCCATAGCTGTTGTTAGGGCGATACTGGTTGCGGCACCAAATGGCCAATCCCTTGCGTTGAGAATCTGGCTCTTAATCACGTTACCAATGAGTAGGTTTTTCGCACCACCAAGCAAATCGGCAATATAGAACATGCCTAATGCTGGCAATAGCACCAACAAGCAACCACCAATAATACCCGGCATCGTCAAAGGTAAAATCACTTTAGTAATAGTTTGCCATTTACTTGCACCCAAATCTTTTGCCGCTTCGATGTAGGTATGATCCAACTTCTCTAGTGCCGAGTAGAGGGGGAGAATCATAAAAGGTAGCAAAATGTAGACTAAACCGATCATGACAGCTGTTTCCGTATACATAATACGTAGCGGCTTATCGATGATATCCAGTGCTAGCAGGCCTTTATTTAATATGCCCTGAGTTCCGAGAACAATTTTCAAGCCATAGGTTCGAATTAGAGAGTTAGTCCAAAACGGAACAATGACGAGAAACAGCATAAAAGGACGCCATTTTTCTGGCATCTTTGCAACGATATAGGCAAACGGGTAGCCAATAACAAGACAAATTAAGGTCGCAACGATTGCCATATAGAACGAGTGCATGACCACTTTGGCGTACAAAGGGTCCAACAAACGGGCGTAGTTGTTAAGCGTAAACGTCATCTCAATGAGATTAGCTTCGTCTCTAGTTAAAAAGCTTGTGCCAATGATCATCACATTGGGGATCAATACAAACAGTACTAACCAGCCAACGATTAATGTGATGATGGCATTTTGTAAATTAAATTTCTTGCTCATCTTTTAATACCACTTCCCAGCTTTCAACCCAAGTAACGGCAACTTTTTGACCCAAAGAGTGGTCAACATCAGGATCATCTTCATTAAAGAATTCACTGACCATTACGCGCATTCCAGATTCAAGCTCTACTACCGAATCCAGCGTCATGCCTTTGTAGGTACGTTCGGCTACGTGGCCAACAATACCTTTGGTTTCTGACTCTTTGATTTCTTCGATTCGTAAATCTTCTGGGCGAAGTAGTACTTGTAGCTTCTCACCGTCTACGCAAGGCTGATCGTGATAAACTATGCACTCTTGGCCTTCAATCATTGCTTGAATACGCTTGTCATCAATACGTTGATTGACGATCGCATTAAAGACATTGATTTCACCGATAAAACGCGCCACGAACAGATTTTTAGGCTCTTCGTAGATTTCACGTGGTGACCCGTCTTGTTCGATCACACCATCGCGCATAACAATGATACGGTCAGACATGGATAGCGCTTCTTCTTGGTCGTGTGTGACGAAGATAAAGGTAATGCCTAGCTGACGTTGTAATTGTTTAAGCTCAATTTGCATTTGCTTGCGTAGCTTGTAATCAAGCGCTGACAAAGATTCATCGAGTAATAATACTTTTGGCTTATTCACTACCGCTCGCGCAATCGCGATACGTTGCTGTTGACCACCTGAAAGTTGATGAGGCTTGCGTTGCGCCATTTTTTCCAATCGAACCATTTTGAGCGCTTCTGTCACTCGTGGTTCAATCTCTGCACTTGGTACTTTTTGCATACGTAAGCCAAACGCGACGTTTTCAAACACTGTCATGTGAGGGAATAGGGCGTAGCTTTGGAAGACGGTATTGACATGCCTTTGCTCAGCAGGAACTTCGGTGACATCTTGGTCTGCAAGGCTAATCGAGCCGTTATCTACGGTTTCAAAGCCTGCAATCATTCTAAGTACGGTAGTTTTACCGCAACCTGAAGGACCTAAGATAGTGAGAAACTCACCATGATTAACGTTTAAGTCTAGATTTGCGATGATTTCCTTACCATCGAAACTTTTACTTACACCAGATAGCTGTACGACTGGTGTTCCTACTGATTGTTTAGCGTTCAATGTCTGCTTATCTCCACCTTGGCCGTTTGGTTTTTCTTGGCCTGTTGCGATACACGATTAAGGCGCGCATCATAATCACCAATGGGGTGAAATCAAAGCACTTTTTATCTTGAAACAAAAAAAATTTCGCAGGTAAAAGTAAACATTATTTACCATACTTGTTTCAGAAAGCTTCAAGATGAAAAATTCACCTTATCAAGTGGTTAATTATTATCCAAAAAGATAATAAAGCAAGCTTATTAGCGTGATAATCATTGCGTGATACCGCTATAATGGCGCAGCCTTTTTAACGGAAAAATAGACGTTCGCATTCTTAAGTGTGACATGGAAAAACTATGAAAAATGATTTTGAAAGAGACTTCAATTTAGGTGGCAGTATTGAGCGCGCTGTATCGGGTCAGTATGAACTGAAAGCTGGCGAGATATTTCAAGAAGCATGGAAGCAAACCATGAAACATTTCATGTCGTTTTCTCCGGCGATCATCGCCCTTATTTTTGTTCAGTTAGGTATCTTTTATGTCGCGTTAAAACTTCAACTTGGTGATCCTAGCCTTATCTTACAAGCCTTTGCGGATCCATCGTTACTTGATGAGCGAATCTTTCAGGCAATTTTTGTTGCCAACTTTAGCTATGAAGTTGTAAGCGCACCATTTTATGCCAGCGTGTCATTAATGGCGATGAGTCATGCATGTGGTTTAACAACAAAATCTCGTCATATTGCCAAAGGCTTACAATTTACTGTACCCGTTATTATTGCAACCTTAGCAAGCCTTGTACTGCAAGGTGTTGTTGGGATGATGTTGCCTTTCATTTCAATGTATCTTTCGCTCGCGTTTAGCCAGTCAATATTGCTTATTTGTGAAAAACGTATTGCGCCAATGCAATCGCTCTTGCTTTCATTGCGTGCTGTAAACAAAAAGATTTTCGTTCTGGCCGGTATTTATAGCGTGATGATGTTGATGTTTATCGTTGGTGCCATGTTTTACGGTATAGGGTTGATTTTTGTCTTACCATTTTTCTTCCACGTAAAAGGTATTCTATATCGTGAAATGTTTGGTATTAAACTGCAAATAACTGCCAATCAAGATGATGATTCCGATGATGATTCCGATGGTGATCAAGGTACTCCACCACGCGATAATGATCATAACAGTAATAACGATAAACCGAACAAGAACCCTGAGGTTTTCGATGCGTAAGACGCACAAGTTAGTGGCAGCAGCCGTGCTGCTTTCGGGCAGTACTTTTTGGTATCTTAATCAAGATAATGAAAACTACGACGACAGTGATGTTTCAGGGCTAGCACTAACGCCAATCTCTGATTCTCCACCTGACATTGGCGCTATTACTGATATTAAACAAAAGAAACAAACTTTTTTTGATTACCTAAGACCCGGCGTAGCCATTGAAAATGCACGAGTTGTTAAAGAGCGGAAGCGTATTTTGCAATTGCAATTGGCACTTGATGAGCAATCTGTTACCCAAGAGCAAATCGAAACTTCTAAACGAATAGGGCGATTGTATAACTTGGAGCCTACCGAGTTAACCTACGAGTGGATTGAGCAAATTCTGCAACGGGTCGACGTATTGCCCGAGTCTTTAGTGTTAACTCAGGCGGCAAATGAGTCAGCTTGGGGAACATCTCGCTTTGCAAAAGAGGCGAACAATTACTTCGGTCAATGGTGTTATAGCAACGGATGTGGTCTAGTGCCTCTACAGCGTGGAGAAGGCAAAACGCATGAGGTTGCTAAGTTTTCTTCGCCTCAGCAATCTATTCATGGGTATTTTATGAATGTGAATAGAAACAATGCCTATAGTGAGCTTCGAGCTATTCGCGGACAGCTGAGGGAAAGTGGAGCATCACTGTTAACGGAAACCTCCGCACTCGCGATGACGAACGGATTACTTCGCTACTCTGAGCGCGGTGAGGCATACGTCAAAGACTTACAAGCGATGATTCGCCATAATGAAGAATTCTGGATATCAAAATAAAACTATGAAAAAAGTAGCTAATTTAGCCTTACTTGGTCTATTCGCGGGTATGTTAGCCATGCCTGCAACAGCACAAGAATATCGCTTTACTTATTCGAAACTCTATTCTCAAATGAAAAATAATATTAAAGAAGGGCATGAAGACGTTAAGGTCGGATTCTTCTTTGTGGACGCCCAGACCCAGCAATTGTGTAATATCGAAAAAGCTTGGATGGAGAAAGAGGAAAAATACGAAGAGTTAAAAACCAGTGAATACAACGAATTACTGGTGCCATTAGATGGCAACTTAAAGCAAGCAAACCCTTTAGTCTATATACACACGCCACAAATGAAGCAATGTGACTTTTCTATGGTAGTAATGACTAAAGAACCGCTATCCGGAAAGGTGTCTTATCAAGATGTAGCGAGTCTTTTGCCACAAATGCAGACGATGCTGAATGACCTTGGTGGTATGTTTTCTGGTTGGTTTACCGCTGACGTTGCTGGACTTACTCTAGAGTTTGCTGAACAGTCGGATGGACGTATTGAGCTATCTGATGGCGAGTTTATCGAGATTGTTAATGGTAAAGCTCAGGTCTTGCTCGAACAAATAGGTAAAAATGGACACATGCAACTCCCTTCTAAAACTAGCCGAGTATTGCCGTACATTCCTAGTGCAAATTAGTGGTAACGGTGATCTTTATTGTTACGGGTATAGCTAATTAACCGATAAAACAAGTAAGTGATAGGGTTACTATTGCTTTGCTTGTTTTCACATCCAATAAAACAAAGTATAATCCGCGCCCTATAACGCATCCGACGGTCCATGGCCGTCGAACAAGTCGGTAGTATGAGAAATCGCAATGAATCAAAAAGATACCAGAAAAGAAACACTTGAATTCAACAAACTCCAAAAACGCCTTAGGAGAAATGTTGGTAATGCCATCATAGATTACAACATGATCGAAGAAAATGATGTAGTAATGGCATGTATCAGTGGTGGTAAAGACTCATTCGCGATGCTTGATATCTTGTTACGATTGAAAGAAGCGGCGCCGATTCATTTTGATGTTGTTGCTGTCAATTTAGACCAGAAACAACCAGGCTTCCCAGAGCATATTTTGCCTGAGTACTTTGAAACGCTAAATATTCCTTATTACATTGTTGATAAAGATACCTATTCAGTCGTGAAAGAGAAAATCCCTGAAGGTAAAACCACATGTGGCTTATGCTCACGCTTACGTCGTGGCACTCTTTATTCGTTTGCAGAAAAAATTGGTGCAACTAAAATCGCACTTGGTCATCACCTAGATGACATTGTTGAAACGATGTTTTTAAATATGTTCCACGGTGCGCGTCTAAAGGCTATGCCGCCTAAACTTCGTTCTGATGATGGACGAAATGTTGTCATTCGTCCGCTGACCTATTGTCGTGAGACCGACTTAATTCAGTATGCTGAGCATAAAGAATTCCCAATCATTCCATGTAATCTTTGTGGCTCGCAAGAGAATCTGCAGCGCCAAAGCATTAAAGCTATGCTGATTGACTGGGATAAGAAAACACCGGGTCGTGTTGAAAAGATTTTCAAGTCGATTCAAAACGTAAGTCCAAGCCAATTGGCTGATAAAGATTTATTTGATTTTGAAAACCTCCCAATCGATAGAGAAGGGGAACGCGCTCAATACGGATTTAATGAGGCTGAAATTTCATCGTCAAACATTGATGAATCGATGTTTATCAATGTTGCTAACATTTAATTTTTTAGCTCAGTCACCAACGGTCGTCAATAAAAAAGCCCCATGATTGGGGCTTTTTGCTATCTATCAGTGATCTAATGACACTCCAAGTAAAATTTCCGTGTACTGGTATATCAACGTGTACTGTTATTCTGGATTCGGTGCCAGTGGGCTAATATAACCGTCAGGTTTTAGTGCTAAAACATCACTGTTGATTTTGTCAATTACGTGCTCAGCAGTATTGCCAATGAAAACGGCAGACAGTCCCGTTCGGCCTGTTGTTCCTAAGATAACCATTGCAGCATCTAATTTCTTCGCTACTTCAGGGATAATATCTTCCGGTAGCCCTTGCTCTACAATCGTCTGCTCTTCTGCATAACCGTGTTTCTGGCGTAACGCTTTCATTGCTGTGAGGTGGTGACCTCTTACCGCATCGGTATAAGTTGCAGGATCAAATTCCGGTAACTCTATTGTGATGTTAGCGGGTGTCACAGGGTAGGAGTTAACAAGATAACCCGTTGCCCCTAAACGCTCGGTCAGACTATCAAGTTGTTGGATCATGCTATCGTTGAGATCAATGTGCGTTGGATTTTCGGAACCGACATGAACGGAGGCAACAATATTCGCGTTGGCTGGCCAATCTGAGTTTTTCACTAATAACACCGGAGCAGGACATTTTCTGATTAGGTGCCAATCTGTTGGAGTGAAAATAACAGATTCTAAGATGTCATGTTTACGCGTCGCTTTGATAACGATGTCGTGACTATCTTCAAATACTTTTTCGATGATAGCGACGTAAGGGCGATTGTGCCAAACGACTTTAATTTCCAAATCAAAGCTATCGTCAATAAATGGTTCCGCAAGTGTTTTCATCCACTCTTCACGTTGCTGAATGACTCCGCGACGCATGGCGTCTCTTTCATCGTGAGATAACATGGATGTCATGTCGTAAGAGAAATCATAGATGGAGAGAAAAAACGATATCCGACTTCTTGAGCGGCTTTTCTTTGCAAGCTGTACAGCACGAACAAGAGCTGGCTGCTCTTCACTATTTAAATTAGCAACGACGAGAATGTTATTATATATGCTCATAGAGTCTCCTTACCAAAATGGTAACTTCGTTCACTTAACTTTAGCGCACTTAGAAGAATCTTTTTAGAGAAAGTAAGGGGTTAGAGGAAGAAATTTGAAGTGGCTCATTAAAGAGCCACTATATAAGCAAGAAAGTAAGCGAAAGGCTACTCTTTAGATACGCCGGCCATTTCCATTAAGGCATCATGGTCAATAATGGTGATGTATTTACCTTTCACACTCAGCACTTCTGACTTCTGAAAGCGACCGAGTAGGCGACTGATCGTTTCTACCGTTAGCCCTAGGTAATTACCAATATCGCCACGAGTCATGGTTAGGCGAAACTCTCTTGGGCTAAACCCACGTTGAGAGAAGCGAGTTGATAGGTTATAAAGAAAAGCCGCGAGACGTTCTTCCGCGTTCTTTTTCGACAACAAGAGAATCATCTCTTGGTCACCTTTAATCTCATTCGACATCAAACGCATGATTTGCTGACGTAACTTTGGCATTTTGCCTGAAAGGTCATCTAAAATTTCATACGGTATTTCACATACCATTGATGTTTCTAGTGCTTGAGCAAAACTTGGGTGTTCATCGTCGGTGATAGCATCAAATCCGACGAGGTCGCCTGCTAAATGAAAAGCAGTGATCTGTTCATCACCTTGTTCTGTAATGGTGTAACTTTTAATGGTTCCAGAGCGAATTGCATAAAGAGACTTTAGTTCATCGCCAGCTTTAAACAGCTCTTGACCCTTTTGAATGGGTTTTTTACGCTCAATAATTTGGTCAAGTTGATCCAGCTCTGCTTCATTCAAAGTGAATGGAATGCACAGTTGACTAATACTACAATCTTGACAATGGATCGCACAGCCACCTGACTGAATTCGTTTTGCTGCAGGTTTTTCAGAAATCATAACAACCTATCACTATTTGATGTACATCAATATTTTATCATTCCTTACCTCTAAAGGGTAGCTAAAAAATCAATGACAAAACAATCATCTATTAGTTTGCGTTAAAAATAGTCACCGCATCATAACCTGTATATAGGCCATATATCAGTATAGAAAGTGCGGCTATATTGCGAAATTTAACTGAATTTTGCAGGGATTGTAGTTTTGCTGCGCTGCTACCGACTAACAGCATAGCGGGTAGGGTACCCAAACCAAATGCAAGCATTGTCATAGCACCACCGAATGCACTCCCAGAGACCGCAGCCCAGGTAAGTGTTGAATAAACCAGTCCACAAGGAAGCCATCCCCAAAGAAAACCAAATGGGATTGCATAACTTGAATGTTTAAGAGGAAGGAGCTTGTTCGCAAGAGGTGAAATGCTCTTCCATAATATTTGCCCCAACTTTTCCACTTTCAGCAAACCATTCCACCAACGGCCCACATAGAGCGCAAGTAAGATCATGAACAATGCTGCTAAAATTCGTAAAAACGAAAGCGCGTGGTTAAATTGAGATAACGTTGCAATCCCTGCAATCATTCCACCTACCACACTACCTATCATTACATAGCTAATCAATCGACCTAGATTGTAGTTTATGATGAGTAAGGTAGGGGTTTTATGCGGTTGCCCGATAGATAACAATGACGCTATACCACCGCACATTCCCATACAGTGCCCCGCCCCTAATAGACCAATGGTAAAGGCCCCTAAAAGATCAAGTGTCACGGTGGTTTTCTTCTTTTTTGTTCGATTCGTGATCTGTAGTGACGTCTTCGTCAAACAGAATGTTATGCCCTTGACGCTCTAGATCTTCGAACTGTTCACTTTTGACAGCCCAGAGAAAAATACCAACCGCTACGCAGACAAGTACGATAGCGATAGGGATTAATATATACAGACTTTCCATGCTATTGGTCTTCTTTTAGTAAGCGTAAAGAGTTAGAAACTACGATAATTGAGCTAGCTGACATACCGACAACAGCAATATATGGCGCGACTAACCCAGCTACGGCAAGAGGAAGGATCAAGAGATTATATCCCAAAGACCACGCCAAGTTCTCTCTAATAATCTTTCTCGTCTGAATAGCGAGCTTACGCGCTGCCAATAAGCGGTCTAAACGATCGCTTAGTAGCACTAAATCAGCGGATGCTTTAGCCACATCGGTACCACCACCCATAGCGACAGAGAGATGAGCGCCTGCAAGAGTAGGGGCATCGTTAATGCCATCACCAATCATTAAGGTAACATCATTAGCATCCACCGAATTTAAGAACGCTAATTTGTCACTCGGGGACGCACTCGCCACAATGGAAGTAATACCAATCTCTTGTGCAACGGGTTCTGCATTGGTCAATGTATCACCAGTAAGAAGGGTGGTTTTAATACCTGCTAAATGCATTTTCTCGATGAAATCTTTGGCTTCTTTTCGGATCGGATCCCGGTAATTAAAGCTTGCAATATGTTGACCATCTAGCGACAAGTAAACGGTATTTTTGGCATCATCTGCTCGACCTAATACAAACTGAGCATTACCAATTTTCACTTGACTGTTATTCCATTGCCCTATGAGCCCTGACCCAATGACATTTTCGACCTGCGTTACTTCAGTATTGGTTCCACACGCTAGCGATTGTGTATGGTAAATTTTAAAGGCGCGTGCAATAGGGTGGTTAGCATGACTCTCTAATGATGCGGCTAATGAAAGGACAATTGCTTCGGAGTAGTCAGCAAATAGTGTGGTCTTCGAGATCTCAATGTCGCCATGTGTAAGCGTCCCTGTTTTATCAACAATCAGGTGATTAACTTTACACAAGGTTTCAAAGACATGCCCACGACGAGACAGAATACCCAGCGATCCCATCCGAGAGCTAGAGCATGTAATTGCCGTCGGTGTCGCGAGAGATAATGCACAAGGGCATGTTGCAACTAGAACGGATAACATTATCCAGAATGCATCATCTGGTTTACTTTGATGCCAGTAAAACCAAGTGAGGGCAGCAATAATAAGAATAATCGCCACAAAGTATCGAGCGACGATATCGGCTATCTCGGCAATTTTAGGTTTGCTCAACTGCGCTTCATCTTGTAATCGCACAATACTCGAAATCATTGAGTCAGCTTTGCTACAGCGTACTTCAAGATCAAACGCTTCGTCACCGTTTAACGTACCTGCATACACCGTATCGTGCTGATGTTTGACTACAGGCAAAGACTCACCCGTAAGCATCGATTCATCAACGTGAATTCGCCCTTTCAAAACAATACCATCTGCTGGAATATGCTCTCCTGGCAAAACACGGACTTGGTCGCCTACTTGCAATGATTTAACAGGGATCTGTTCTCCATCGAGCTTTACAGCAATAGCTGGAATGAGTTTTAGAAGGTTGCCGCTCGCGGCGGCGGCTTTACGTCGTGCTCGCATCTCGAGGTAACGACCAACCAATAAAAAGAAGGTAAACATTGAAATAGATTCAAAGAATACTTCTCCTTGTTCGGTTACCGTTGCCACTAAGCTTGCGACATAAGCAAAGATTAGCGCGATAGAGACGGGAACATCCATTCCCAGCGTTCTTCCTTTTAAGCTTCGCCAAGCATTCAAATAAAAAGGTAGTGCTGAATACAGTAAAACAGGTGTAGCAAATATTAAGCTTACCCACCGGAAATAACTTTTGAACTCTGGCTCTAAACTACCGAATACTTCTAAATACAGTGCCACTGCCAACATCATGACTTGCATGGTCGCTAATCCAGCGATGCCAAGTCGATAGAGGTACTGCTTCATTGTGTGGTGATAGGCGGCTTCTTGCTTATCCGCCTCGAATGGCGCGGCTTTGTAGCCCAACTCATGGATCGCAGATAAAAGCGTGCTGAGTTTGGATTGAGTACTATCCCATTTCAAAATCGCACGATTGGTGGTGGTGTTGACACGAATGGAAATCATACCAGGTTCAGTCGCCATTCGTTTTTCTATAAGCCACGCGCACGCAGCGCATGAAACACCTTCGATAGAGAGGGTCACTTCTTTTTCATTTTCTTGGCTACGAACAAACTCACCCTGTATGTCTTCATTGTCGTAATGAATGAGCGCTTTTAATTGTTCAGGTACCAAATCGGCTTTTTCCGCTGGTGCGGTACGGTATTGGTAATACGACACCAAGCCACTATCAACGATGGTTTGCGCCACACTCTCACAGCCGGGGCAGCACATGTCCCGATCTTCGTCGAGAATGTGTACGCAAAAATTCGTGTTGACTGGTACTTCTTCACCGCAGTGATAACACGATTTACACATAGTTAGTCTATTAATACTGGATCAGAGGAAGGGAAGGTAACACGGCCTTGAATCATCCACGCTTTATTATGTGGTTGTAGTTCAACAAACCAAGGACCCTGCATGTCGTGATCAAGTGTTAGTCGGTAGGTGCCTTTAGCATCTGCCGTCAACAGTTTTTCAAAATCTTGGTCTGGTAAAGTACGATGTGTAAACGTGGTGGTTAACGCGGGAAAATGGTCCAATTCCCCCTTTTCGAAAGCAATAATAACGACGTTTTTATCAGAAGAGATAGAAGCGTTAAGTTTGAGATCACGGGCGACATTTACTTTAGTGATGTCGACGTTAATCCCTTTGCCTTTTTTATAGTAATCCTCAGCGACCAGATCGACAGAGTTTTGGGAAAAAATCAGTACCACATATAGCGTACCAACAACAACAGAGAGTGGCAGCGCGATTAGAAACCACGGCCAGAATTGTTTATACCAAGGCTTTACCATAAAAAAGTTCTCAACAGCTGACTAAGAAAGAGGTTATAAATTATCTAGAAAAGACAGCCCCTTACAAGGGGCTGTTATTGAAATGTTACTTATTTTTCAGAATTGCTTAGGCTCCAGACATAGGCAGAAACAAGTTGAACTTTTTCTTCACCTAAAATGTCTTTCCAAGCTGGCATTACGCCCGAACGACCGTTCATTACAGTTTCAGTCACGTCCGCACGAGAGTCGCCAAATAACCAATCTTGATCGGTTAAGTCTGGTGCTCCGACGGCTGGGTTACCCTTACCATCAGTACCGTGACAAGCGGCGCAAACGACGAAGCGTGATTTACCCGCTTCTGCTTCACGAGCGTTAACTTTACGCCCAGATAAGCTGAGAGTATAGCTAACCACTTCGCGAACACCATCTTCGCCTAATGCGTCCTTCCAGCCCGGCATCTGACCAATACGACCATGCATAATAGTGGTCACGATAGCCTGAGGCTCTCCGCCATACAACCACGCGTTGTCGGTTAGGTTAGGGAAACCTTTCTGACCACGAGCCGACGAACCATGACACTGAGAACAGTTTTGCAAGAACAAACGTTGGCCAACCTTGATCGCTTCGCTGTCTGCCGCAATTTCAGGAATAGGGCGTAGACCGCCATCAGATGTTTTTGCTAAACGGTTAAATGCTTCACCGAAGTAGGTTTCTGCATCGCCAAGCTCTTTAGCGTACTGATCCAACTGCTTATTTGCTGTTGATGCCGCGACCGATGATCTTGACTCTTCAATTGACTGCACCGTTTGGTCTGAACTTGTCCAGCCTAAAAGGCCTTTGAAGTTACCGAGACCTGGGTATAGTGCCAAGTAAATTGCAGAAAAAACAAATGTACCGATGAACAAGTATGTCCACCATTTCGGTAGTGGGTTGTTAAGCTCGCGAATACCATCGTATTCGTGGCCCATGTCTGCACCTTCTTCCACGCCCATTTTGTCACGTAGACACCAAACAAGCAGGGCTGCACAACCAAGCAACGTACCGATAGTGATGACAATAATGAATAGACTCCAAAATGTAGTCATTATTTACTCACTCCTTCTTTTTCGGAGGTAGTTGGTTGTTCATCAGCAAATACTAGGTTTGCTGCTTCATCAAACCGGCTTTTACGGTTTTTACCGTAAGCCCACCAAACAATACCAATAAAACAACCAAACAAAACTACGGTCCAAATACTGTGAATAGTACCGATATCCATAATTTCCTCCTTATTTCATTGCGTGGCCAAGAGACTGAAGATAAGCAATGATGGCATCCATCTCTGTCTTACCTTTAACATCACTCTCAGCACTCGCAATTTGCTCGTCCGTGTACGGAACACCAAATTGATTACGGAAGATTTCCAGTTTCTTCTGTGTCAATTTGCCATCCAACTCGTTTTCCGCCAACCAAGGGAAGCCTGGCATATTGGATTCTGGTACCAGTTCACGTGGATCGATCAAGTGAACACGATGCCATTCATCAGAATAACGATCGCCAACACGGGCAAGATCAGGTCCAGTACGTTTTGAACCCCAAAGGAAAGGGTGCTCCCAAACGCTTTCACCAGCAACAGAGTAGTGACCGTAGCGCTCTGTTTCTGAACGGAACGGGCGAATCATTTGGCTGTGACATACATTACAACCTTCACGGATGTAAATATCGCGACCTTCCATCTCTAATGCGCTGTAAACACGTAAGTTCTTCACAGGTTCTGTTGTTTGCTTTTGGAACATTAGCGGAACAATCTCTACGAGAGCCCCTAAACTAATAGCGAAAACAATCAAAATAGCCAGTAAGCCTACGTTGCGTTCAACGATTTCATGGCGATTTTTCGAATTTGAGCTCATTCTCTAATCTCCTTATGCCGATTGAGGGATAGCTTTAAGGCTACCTTTCTCTGCCGTAATCGTTTTGTATGCGTTGTAAGCCAACAGGAACATACCCGAAAGGAAAATCAAACCACCAATGAAACGAACTGTATAGAACGGGTAAGAGGCTTGAACAGATTCCACAAAGCTGTACGTTAGCGTGCCGTCTGAGTTAACTGCACGCCACATTAGACCTTGCATCACACCTGAAATCCACATCGCAACGATGTAAAGTACAGTACCGATTGTTGCCAACCAGAAGTGAGTGTTAATAAGACCTACAGAGTACATACGCTCTTGACCAAATAGTTTTGGAATCAAGTGATATACGGCACCAATAGAGACCATTGCTACCCAACCTAATGCGCCCGAGTGTACGTGACCAATGGTCCAGTCGGTATAATGCGATAGGGCGTTAACCGTTTTGATTGCCATCATCGGGCCTTCGAATGTCGACATACCATAGAAAGATAGCGAGACAACCAAGAAGCGTAGAATCGGGTCATAACGAAGTTTATGCCAAGCACCAGATAGCGTCATAATACCGTTGATCATGCCACCCCAAGATGGAGCGAATAGAACCAATGACATCACCATACCAAGTGATTGTGTCCAGTCTGGAAGCGCTGTGTAATGTAGGTGGTGAGGACCAGCCCAGATATACAACGAAACCAATGCCCAAAAGTGAACAATAGATAGACGGTAAGAGTAAACCGGACGTTCTGCTTGCTTAGGTACGAAGTAGTACATCATTCCCAAGAAACCAGCAGTAAGAAGGAAACCTACTGCATTGTGTCCATACCACCATTGCACCATGGCATCGACGGCTCCGGAATAAGCGGAATAAGACTTACCTAATGAGACAGGTACAGCCAAACTATTCACTATGTGCAGGACGGCAACGGTGATAATAAATGCACCGAAGAACCAGTTAGCGACATAGATATGTGAAGTTTTACGCTTTATAAGTGTTCCAAAGAAGACGATCGCGTAAGACACCCACACAATAGCGATGGCGATATCGATAGGCCACTCTAACTCTGCGTATTCTTTACCTGAGGTATAACCCAAAGGTAGAGTAATAGCAGCAGCTAAAATGATTGCTTGCCATCCCCAAAAAGTGAATGGGACAAGAGGTCCTCCAAATAATCTAGTTTGACAGGTACGCTGTACAACGTAATAAGACGTTGCAAACAGAGCACTGGTACCAAATGCAAAAATTACCGCATTAGTATGTAACGGACGTAAACGGCTATACGTCAACCACGGCGTATCAAAGTTGAGCTGTGGCCAAACTAATTGAGCGGCAATTAAAACGCCTACCGCCATACCAACAATACCCCAGAGAATGGTCACTAAAGTGAACTGGCGTACTACGGTATAGTTGTAAACTTGTTCAAGCTGCTTTTCCTGGCTCATTAACATGCTTCCAATTTATAATTAACTATACTTTACTTCCAACACGACTCATGTCGTAATGCTACCCAAACGCGCAATAGAACTAACGCTTTTTCAAAACGTTACTTCCCTTGTAGGTTTTAACAAAAAGTAGCATTTTCAAGCGACAATAATACTGCAATTAACAATTTAAGAACAGGGTAGTAACCTTACTCTTGGTCTGGTTTATGTCCATTTATTTCAAAACTTTGAAGTTTGTTACACGGAGTACGCCCATAATGGCAGCTGAAAAATTAACAAAAGGTAGGCTTGGTCAAATTATCATCATGATGATGGTGTTAATTGCCGCATTTACGTACAGAACGGTAACGCACGAAGCGTCGAATACGCAGAGCTGCGAGTTTTCAGCCGGATGTGAGGTGAAAATACAAGAGAAATTAGTGGTTTTTATGTATCAAGATTCAACAAATACGCTAACGCTCACAAAACCAGAAGAATTAACAGTTAAAGCCTCAGTTGTGGATGGGAGTGATGTATTACTAACCAACAATAGTGAAATAACCGAAACGCAAATTCCAATGGATATTATTATCACTAACCAAGAGAACGATACCGTTAAAATAACGCTGAAATAGTGAGCAGCATCAACCTGTAATACAAGGCACGCATAAAAGCTCAAATGACGAGTCGTCATTTGCTGGCTCTTCCTTTAGTCGCCCTTTGTTAAGATGATTCGCTGCAGTAATATGTTTCTCCTCAATTTTGCCCCATCGCATTCATCACTTTATCAGGTGCACCGAAATACTTTTGTGCACCGTCTTTTTCCAGCAACAAGCAGTGCGTCGAGCTAGAAATAAGTGCGGGATCGACCGTGGTGAAAATGACAGTTTTATGACGAAGTATTCCCGCAAAAAGCTGCTTAATGTACGTAACATGTTCACTTTCCACCCCCACTAGAGGTTCATCAATTACGATAACATTTTGGCTTGTGTCAGCGAGCCCAATCGCAAGGCGTAGCCTTTGCATCAAACCAGAGGGAAGGTTTGCTAAAAAGTCAGCGCTAATCATCGTTCCTAAGCCTTCAGGGAAAACCTTATCCAGCCCTAATAGTGCAAAAGACTGAGACATTTGTTCTTTTGAGATTACGCCGTTGTGCAGAATATAGTTCGATTCAATCGACCCTTCATAAAGATGAAGATCAAAAGGTATATAGTTGATCCCTTTACGATAACGAAAGTTGTTAAATTGCTTAATGTTGTGACCATCAAGAAGAATTGCACCTTGATAGCGGGGCTCTAGTCCTGTTAACAACATTAATAATGTCGTTTTTCCACTCCCCGCAGGGCCTGAAATGGCAACCTTATTGCCCGGAGCGATCTTAAAGCTTAGGTTCGTTAACCCAGTAGCGGCACCTTGATAGCGATGTACTAGTCCGTTAACCGATACCTGGCCTTCAAACTGTCGGATCGGGGGGCTTTTTTCGATGGATGACTTATCATCGTCCAACGACATTAGTGCGTTGATTTGGGCAGTAGAAGATTGAATGGTTTTAACTTTAGCTAATGAGTTATAGATCCCCATGATCGGACCCAGAGCTTTCCAAACTAAAATTACCGTCGCTAACATCGCGCCTGCGTTTGTCGTCCCATCCATTACACTGATTACCGCCGTAACAATAGCGGCGGTTCCGATAGCTTGAATCAATCCGCCACCCATCGCTTGTATTTTGCTATTTGTCGTTGAAACAAACGCAGCATCAGAAGAACTTTGTTCATGAGCGGCTTTAAATCGAGACTGAATGATCCTAAGCAAAGGCAAGCCTTGTAGCGTTGTGATGCCCCTTAATAATTCATTCCATTGATAAGACACCATAGCATTGGCTCTAGAGCTTTTTGATGTTGCTTGGGTATAGAGATAACGAGAGTAGAGACAAAATACAATCATTAATAAAATGCCCACTAATACCGTCAGCGCGGCATAACCAGATAAGACAGTGATTGCGACGATAAAAAGTACGATAAACGGAAGATCAAAATAACTCAGTGTGGATTCTGCCGTTACAAGCTTACGAAATTGGTCGATATCTTTAAGTCGAGCCATCTGCGAGGAAACGCCAGCAGATGACGTCATCGAGTAAGGGAGCCAAAGTAGTTTAGCGATAACGTTACGTGATATGTGAACGGCGAGGTCTTGCCCTGACGTGGCGAGCACCTTCATTCTTACTCTTCGGAATATATACTCAGAAAATGCCAAAAAAACAGCAAACGATGTGAGCCAGTACAAGGTGGAGATAGAGCTTGAAGAGAGGGCGAAATTATAGACCCCCATGATGAAGAATGGCTGCAGTGCGCTCAGTATATTAATTACGAGAGACAGGAAGATGAGGCTCTTGAACTCATTGTTGTAACGATAAAAGGCGTATTTAATCCAATTGGATTTATCCTGCGATTCTGGCGGTGGCTCACGGAAAAGTTTGGAGTATTCTGACACCACAGTGAGCGCAAACTCTACGTCAACAAGTGATACCGTTACGGTATTGTTATTACGATAGTCGAACAAGACACCTTCGCCGTTGTCTACCGACATTAATATGGCAGAGAACCTCTCTAGCTCAATAAAGCATGGATAGTGAATATCTTTATCCGCTAAATCTAATGAGCTTACATAATGGGTGGTGCGGCATTGATAACCAAGCCGTGAGAGGGTGAGTTCAAATCCGTTTTGATCCACTTCACCTGGAGTAAATGCGTCTGATAAAATCTCAGGCGTTCCTTCCCACTCCAAAGAGATCAGAGTGTAGGCGAGACCACGTAATAGGGGGGATTCGGCATAGCGATGTTCAAACCCCTCAGATTCAAAGTCTTTGAGTCGTTGCGCGACATTATTAAAATCGATGAGTATCGTCATTAGCTCGCAAACTCCTTCGTTAGCTTAATGGACTTTACGCCAAGGGCTTCATGATTGATTTTGTTACTGATGATAATGAGGAACTGTGATGTCGCTTTAGGCACGAGCATCGACACAACCCGTGTGGCAAATTCTTGGTCATAAACACTATCAATGTCATCTAATACCAACACGTTTTTCTGGCACAACATTGCTCGAATAATAAGTAACGCATATTGCACTTGTCTTGAGAGGGGAATGGTATTGTTTCCTTTTAGCTGGGTATAAAACCCAGACTCCAGTGCGTCAATCTCATTTTTGATAGACAGGCCTTTGCACAGGGTGAAAGCAGCCCCATTTAACACGGGGCGAAAGCACGTTAAGTTATCGATAAGAGAGCCTTCAACGAAGCTACTGTTTTTGTCTATTCTGTGTACGCTATCTCGCCAAGATTGGTAGTGCAACGTGTTGATTTCCGTGTCTCCGAGACGGATGACGGTTCGTTCACATTGAGTATCGCGTGTTAAGCATCGCGTTAAATGGCTTTTACCGGTGCCGGAACGACCCTTCAAAATGATAGGCTGTCCTTTTTGGAAAAGAATTCGCTGGTTACTATCAAGTTGCACTTCAATGTTTTTAGTGTCGGGGAGGGTGGAAGTCTTTAGAAAATGGCTAGTGCTCGTACCTTTAAGCTGTCCCTGTTCATGGCTAAGCTCGCTCGGAGCATCTGTTGTTGGGGTGGCCAGTTTATGTTGAGCGGTATGGCTAGACGCTTCCTGACAGTCAGTATCATGATGTTGAAGCGATAATATCTCTGCCATGTCTGTGATCTGCATTTTATTTGTCTTCCAACGACCTATTGTGCGCATTATTTGCTGATAAGGTCCGAAATATCGGTTAGTTAGCATAATAATAGCCGCCATCACCCCCTGACTTGCTTCTAGCTCAATCACTGAAATTGCAAGCAGCACGACAACAATAGCGATAGACAGCTGCTGAATAAGTGAAAGTGATAAGTTAAATTGGGACTCTAAGTTCTCATAGGTAATATTTTTATTTTCACGGGTCTTTATCATCTCCGTCATTAAACTCTCTAGCCTGTATTCCATCGTACGGCTTTTATTGTCTAACGGACGAGATACTATCTCGATGATTTTGGAGTTCGTTAACCCTTCAATTTCTGACTTTTCTCTAAGGGCGGTGACTTTTCGTGAAGAGATGGACAATGATGCACCCCATAATAGAACGGAGGCTGCGATAAGTGTTAACCCTGCACCCACATTAATTAAGGTAATGATGACAATAGTGATAACACTGACCATCGCATTTATTGATGCTCGAACGACTTCGCCACCAAAGAAGCTTTTTAACTCGGGGATAGTCGCCACACGCTCTAAATACTGCCCTGGTTCTAGTTTGTTAAACTGTGGGATCTGCGCAAGGCAAATGGCTTGAAAGACTTTGTTCGTTAAGCGGCTCTCGAAGTTTTTCATCAAAGATGTCGTAATCACTTCTTCTTGGTTCTTTAATAGGTAATCTAGATAGATAGCGATAAGGATAATCGCAAACAAGACAAATAACGTATCCTTGGCTTGGTTAGGCAAAACTCGGTCAAAAATAATAAGAATAGAAAAAGGAAGAACGAGCGCGAACAAGGTAGACATGATCGTAGAGAAGATCAGATAAAGCTTATCCATCCATGTGATTTTCTGTGAGAAATACTCTGTCTTCATTACGCTTTCCTATTCATTTATACCCTAGAACGAAACAACCTTATTCATGCTTACACCTTTGACTATTCAACCTCTTATCATCAAGGTCTCATCATCAAACGCATGCCTTCTATTGGACACGGTCTCCACTAATTTTTTAGATGCTCAGGGATAATATCCTGATGACGAATCGTCGACTCGTTATCCATCATTAACATGATTTTCTCGACACTGAGTGGTGATAGATTACCGACAAGTCGATCAAGCTTGATGGACTCAATTACATAGTCATACTTAGCGCTTTCATAGTCGCGAATACTGTTAAACAATTTACTCTCAGCTGAAAGCAAGTCGGTGATAGTTCGCGTTCCCAAGCTGTGCGCGCGTTTAATACCTTTGTAAGACGAGTAGTTTGCTTTAATGATGGTCTCGTAGGTAAATACAGATTGAGAAAAATCATTGATGTTAAGAATGGAGGTTTCTACGTCATTCTTAACGGTATTTTGGCTATCGGTTAAAAGTAAATCATTACGTTCGATGGTTTTCTTGTTTTTTTGGTAGGCGTAATAGTCCGAACCACCTGTTGTGATTGGCACGGTAAGTACTAAGCCCAATGAGCGGTCATCACTTATACCTGTAGCATTTGGATTCGCTGAAAGATCAAAATTGTTGGTGTCTTCATGTCGATAACTAGCATTGGCGGATAGGTTCGGAGTAAAGTTTGACCCCGTTTCTTTTAACGTTCTAAAGCTACGTTCCAGTGTTTTCTGCGACAAGATAATGTCGTTGTTGAACTTCATTGCTTGACCAAGCAAATCTGTTTGTTTACCAAATGGTATTTCGGTTAAGAGAACTTGACTCTTTAGGTCTTGAGAGGGAATAAGAGGGTACTGGGTGAGTAAAGACAAGCGGTTCAAAATCACTTCTTTGTCTTTATGTAAGCTTCTTAATCGATTGGCGATGCCTTCTTTTTGTGCAATAACTTCATACAACTCACTTGCTGCAACATTACCGAGTGACACATTTCGATTCATCTGTGTTAATCGGCTCATAGAGGATTCAAGCTCTGCTTTTGTTGCTCTCGTTTTCGCACCATTTTTTAAGTACTCAAAATACTGGGCGGTGATTTGCTCAATTATTTCTTGGGTTTTCGCTTCGTTCTTTACTTCTTCAATCGACAGATCTAATTTGCTTGTACCATAAGCATAGATATCCGAGAGATTGAAAAGGGTTTGGCTCAAAGAAATACCATAGCCATGATCATTATAAGAACTCTCGTCGTCGCTAATGCCGCTAAGGCGAGTGGACGATGAATTCCACGTTGTCTTAACGTCTGCTGATATAGTGGGAAGAAAATTCGAGCGACTCACGTCAATATTGTACGCACTCTCTTCTACACCTTTTCGACTTGCGATCAGTGAGACATTATTGTTCAAACCGACTTGCACCGCTTCTAATACGGTTGAAGACACCGCAGGGAATGAGCATATCAACCCACAAGTCACACTAATTAAGCTTTTGAAATGCCACATACTTCTTAATCACCTTGATAATCTCGTCGCTTTTGTAGGGTTTGCTGATGACGTAGTCCATACCCGCCTCTATACATGCTTTATGCTCTGCCACACTCGTTAACGCAGTTGCGCCAATGATGGTGGAAGGGGTGACTAAATTACTGTCCCTTTCATGCTTACGAATGCGCTTTGTTGCTTCAATACCGCCCATACCAGGCATAATACAGTCCATAAAAATGATGTCTGCTCGTTGGTTTCTTACCCAGTCCACCGCGTCAGAACCATCACCAACCGTATCCGCTTGGTACTCTTGTTTCATTAGTATTCGTTTTAGTAGGAATTGTTGAACCTTATCGTCCTCAACAATTAAGAATGAGCTATTCTCAAGTGTTTCTTCTACAGATTCCGCTTCAAGTGCTTCTGTTAGGTTTGGAATAAACTCATGGGGCAATACAGGGGTAAAGAACACCTTGTCAACGTACTCAAACGCTCCGTGTACGTCTTCGGCATGAGTTGCCAGCAAAAAGAGTTTTGTTTGAGTCGCTTTGAGTCTAGAGCCTAAGGTTTTACTAAAGGATTCGATTTGAATACCTTCTATAAGATCAGAGATGATGATTGCATCGACATTCGATGAATCAGATGTGATACGAAATAGCTCATTAGGGTCGTTGCAAAGTGTCACTTGGGCACCATGGCTTGTTAATTGGGTGCTTAATAGGTCAAGAGCGAGTTTCCCTTGACTACATACGACGATATGTCGCTGTTTAAGTTGCTGAGATTTGGATGTTTGGAAATCTTGAGCCTCGATATCAAGCTCTAACTCGTACCGACGCTGTTGGCCTGATTCATACCAATGGGAATCAAAATAACTAATGTTATTAAGTATCGAGAGCGTCCATTCATCATTTGAAGTGGTGGTTTCATTGCGTTCAGACCAATGTAGAGAATCGATTTTTCTTTGATCGACATTTAGGTGTGTTAAAAAGGTAATGGATAAGGTCACGCGAGTCTTATCGACATTTTCAGCGCTTTTTGACGTAACTCTAAATAAAACGTGCTTGTCATTTTGAATTTGCATTGCGCTAGAGAGCTTTAGAAACAAAATCCAGAACAGACTGGTTTGATGGCCAACGACATGACGTGGGAGGTTAGAGTTAAAATCACATTCGATCAGACGGCTTTCACGGTGGAGTTTGCTTTTAAGATGCACGGTCAATTCAGATAAAATATCGAGAAATGAAAAGCTCGTACTACTTTTATCTCGGCCTTGAGATAGCAATCTATTGTAGTTTTCAGCAAGGTCGGAGAGCGTATCCGCTGCGGAAGTGATGTCTTTGGCTAATACTGCTCGACTGTCTTCGGAGTCTTGAACAAGGTATTGAATGCCGCCTTTTATCGTACTTGTGATGCCACGTATTTCGTAGCCAATTAACCCATAAAGCTGTTGATTTAAATCGGCATCTTGTTGTTGACGGTCGACCTTTTCAAATACAGTCTGTAATTTGGAGTAAATGTTGCGCTCAATCGGGTCAAGCGACACGTTATTTAGAATATTGTCGACTTGATTCGAATCTAATGTATCAAGCCGGTTTGATAGCGATAGAAAACTCTCGTTGATTGAGTGTCGATTCCTTGCCGTTTTCTTCAACCTATACCAACCACCCAATACGACAAAAATGGCTATTACAGCGATAAGAGGAAACAACAGAAACATTTTATCTATGTTTGAGCGAAGTTCGTTGACGACTCGTTGATGCTCGACATAGAACAAGTCATCAAAGCGATTACGAATCTCAACGTAATCTCGACTTAATGCTTCTCGCAGTTGCTGGTAATCGTATTGTGAGCGTTCATTAATTGATAAAAATCTTAACGCCGCTAATTCCAGTTGACTGTATTCAACCGCGCCAACTAAGCTTAGTTGCGACTTATCAAGAGAGGCGAGAGACTTAAATTCAGTGAGCGCGCTCATTAGTCCATTAAGATTACTTTGAGCTTCGTTACAGTTTGCGCCTTGAATACAAATATCGAGTGAAATAACCGTTGCTTCTAACTGCTGTGTGAGCACTTTACTTTGCTGAATAAGCGGTGTTTGAAAATCTTGCTGATCGGGCGCAGAAAGATAGAAGCGAGCACCCAACCAAACACCAATTGTGGTTAGAATTATCAGAGCCAAGATCCCTAGCTTAATGACGGGGAAAGTATATATTTGATATTTCGGCTTCATAGTTTATTTCTCATCCGTATTATCTTTCGTCAAATGCATCGTCAATGGCGGACATAACGGGTTTTGCAGCGTACTCTATGACTCGACGATCACCCGTTTTAATATCTGCTGTGAACTCCATGTATGGGGATAAGCTGTATTTAGTGCCTGATCTTTCAAGGAAATCATCATCAATAATGATTTTGGCAAGATAATACTCCGCATCTTCTTCTTCATAAGAAGAGCGACTGATAGAGGCAATTTTTCCAGAAATGAAGCCATATTTTGAAAAGTTGTAGGTATCAAACTTTAACTTTACTTGCTGACCCACTTCGACAAAGCCCATTTCTTTTCTCGGAATTTTTGCTTCACCGTGTAATTGGTTATCAAGTGGCGCTATATCGGCAATACTCTCACCCGGAGGAACGACCGCAGAACGGAAGTTGAAGTGAATTTTGTCAACGACACCATCAACGGGTGCATAGACAATTAATCGATCCACCTTATCTGAAAGTTGAGGTCTTTGAATCTGTTTAATACTCAGCTCTTTTTCTGCTTGAACAATCTGAGCTTGGTATTCTGAGTTTCGGTTAACGATTAAATCATTAAGTTGTTTGTCTAAACGCGTCAGCTGAAAACTCTCATTCATGATCGATTCATCGAGATTTTCTATCTCCCGGATCATGTTCGACTCTTGCACTTGCATATTTAACACGTCGACATACGAACCCATCTCTTCCTTATATAAGGTTTGTTTAATTGTCAGTTGTTTGCGAATGAGTTTGAGTTGATTTAGCGAACTTTGCTTGCGACGCTTCATTGACTGCACTAAGTTTTGCTTATGCTCAATATCGTGCTTGATCAACGTTTCACTTGAGCGGTTTTTACTGCTTTCTTGTTGCCAAGCTTGTTGATTTAGCGATACTAACTGCGGGAAATCGGTGTAACTAGAAAAATCAGGTTGGGTATTGCTGATTAAACTTTGATAGCGAAGTCGATCCATTTCCAATTGGGTAATTTCAGAATCAGTGGTTGAGAGTAGGGAGTTTCTATCCAACGACTTTAATTTAGCGATAGGCTGCCCTTCGTAGACAACATCGCCAGGCTTAACAAGTAACTCATCAAGTATTCCACCCTCTAAATGTTGAACTCGCTCAATATCTGAATCTAAAAGTAGTTCCCCTCGAGACGACACGACGATATCAATACGCGCCTGAGAGGCGATCAACAGTAATGCGATAGCAATCAAGAAGGTTAATAGCAAAGTCTTATGAACAGAAGTCATCGCACTTTTGATCTTAATTTCATCCACGTAGGCACTGTCAGAGACTGATGCGTTTTGAATCAAGGCACTGCGGATGTGTTTTTCTATGCTATTTTTGCTCACATTATTTACCTTAAAATCATTAATAAACTAAAGGTTAAGTAAATACGTACGTTGACCTGAAGTTTTCGTACCGAAGTAGCGAATAACTTGGCTCGCCTTTGCGCTTATGATCACTATTAACTACTAGCTAAGGATATAACTGGATAATTTTCAAAGATAAATTCGGTAAGTTCCCCACATTTGTCACAAAAAACAAGTTGTTGTTTAAAAAGTTACTTAAACATGGAGTTAATGACGCACAAACTTTTCTACTAATCGTGAATTCATTTACTAATCTTAGTGAAGCAATTGATATGCAATAGATAGATGCTTTGGAGGCTGTGATGGTAGATAACAACGAAAATAATCCACTCAACGATGCAGTAGAACAAGTTGACACTGGCGACGAAAATGTCGGTCAACAGCAAGGGCAACAAAACCAACAAAGTACTATCGCGACCACCATAGCGACCGGAGCCGAATCCGCTGATGCTGCTGATGAAATAAATGAAGCGCTTAACGCCAATCCATCTGCCGCTGGTGGCAATGATCAAGAATCAGAGCAGTCAGCACCGCAAGGTGAAGGAACAGAGAGCGCCGACGCAGAGACGCAGCCGGAATCCTCAAATGTCATTGAAGGCGAGGCAGCGAATGCACAAGGTCAAGGCACAGAAGCGCCAGAGTCAAATCCCGTAGGCGCGGGCGCACAGTCGGTAGGAGGAGATGCACAGCAATCTGGCTCCGCTGGTGGTCAAAGTGCACAAGGTCAAACCGATCCTCTTAGTCAGTCCAATAGCGCAGCGCCATCCGCTTCTACTCAAGCAGAACCAAGTACACAAACTGCTAGTGAACAATTTGAAGTTAATGTCCTCGATCAACAATCTATCGCACAGTCACAGCAAGATGATTCGTTTGACTCAGAAACGACACAAAGCACATTCGAGGTCCAAATTGACAACGTTAATGATGCAGCAGTCGTCAATGGCATGGAATACACCATTTTAGAAGACGGGCTACTAAGTTTTACGGCCGAAGATCTATTAGCGAGCGCTTCAGATATTGATGGTGATTCGCTTTCGATTGCTCATGTTAGCTACGGTGGAACGGACGGAGTCTTAACCAACTTAGGTGGTGGTACCTACACCTTTGCACCGAATGAAAACTTTAACGGCAGCATTCCGTTAAGTTATGGCGTTTCAGATGGAACGGTTGTCACCGATGGTGCGATTGATTTAACCGTAGAATCCGTCAACGATTTGCCTGTATTTGGCTCGGTATCTTATACCGTTGAAGAAGATAACACACTGATATTTAATGAAGACCAACTAATGTCGAATGCCTCTGATATCGAAGGGGATGTTTCATTAGTGGGTGTTAGTTACGACGGGACTGACGGGATCTTCACCATTAATAACGATGGAACATGCAGCTTTGCACCGAATGAAAATTTCAATGG
>NZ_JAKJSR010000061.1:0-1432 GCF_050337155.1 Vibrio cionasavignyae | reverse complement strand
GCTTCTTTAGAGTTAACTGACAGGTATGTTGTTTGTACTATTTGTGGCAAAGCAACCATAGAAAATCATGGTCAAGAATTTCAATAGCTTATGCGATATAAAGAGAGCTAACAAATTGTTCAAGCAGACAGCTAACGTTTGGCGATTTAGGTTTGGTTGAGTTTAGTGATTAAGGTGGTTTTGTTTGAGTGTAGTGGAAGTTAGCTGCTACTTAACAATGCGTTAGGTACTCAGAGGGAATTAAATTGAAAACTCATTTTGGCTCTTGCCATTGCGGGCGTGTACGGTTTGAGTTTCAAACTGATATAGACCATGTTCGTCAATGCAACTGCTCTATTTGTTCAATTAGAGGGACGCTCAATTTTAGGGTGCCTGATGATTCTTTTAAGATGTCCTCATCGCCAGAGATACTAGCTGAATATAAATGGGGTAGTGGCACGGCTACAGATTATTTCTGCCTAAAGTGTGGAGTTATGACTTTTCGTAAGCCTAGCCAATTAACATCGCATGAAATCGCAGCGGGTAAGGCTTCATTCCAAGGTTGGGCGATTAATTTGAGGTGTGTAGAGGAAGTTGACCTTTCCACTTTGCCAATCGTTCATATTGATGGTGCTTCATTGTGAGGACGCACCTAACAAACGCTTCAAGTGGATTCGTAACGCTTGGCACTTTTGGCGTCAATTCTAGCTTTAGTGCTTACGGTGGTAATTTCAGCTTCGGTGGTGCGTCACTCACAACTTAAGCGTGCGTTAGCTTTCTCGGTTAAGTTCATTGGAGTAGGGGTTCATCGTCCTAGCTTTACACCTGCTCGTCAGTGCCAAATCGCAAAATCGCGCGTGCTGTTTCTTTTTCTTTGAAAGGGCATCAATCAACTTTGCGTATGGTGCATGTGGTAGTCAGCTTCAGTGCAAGAGCCGTGAGTAGCCTTTTAGTATCGCCATCTTAGGCAGCGAGTTGGTGGCAAGTTCAATGCTTCTACATTTGGTACATCAGCGGCGTCGGCTTTGGAGCGTTTCTTTAAAATCTTGGTGCCAAACGTCGGCTTCATCGCACGGAAAAAGCTAACAAATTGCTCAAGCAGACAGCTAACAGTTGGCGATTTTGGTTTGGTTGAGTTTAGTGATTACGTGACTTTGCTTGAGTGTTGTGGTAGTTAGCTGCAACTTAGCAAGGCGTTATGCGTCAGTACGGAATTAGCGTACAAACGTTTCTCTACTTCATGATATTCTGACGCGAGATCACCCACATATAGGAGCCGAGTCATGGTAAATCGTGGTGCGTTAATGTTGAGATATTCGCAGGTAGCCGTTGATTGGTTAAACAAAGTTGATCCTGTACCAACTTCTGAGCTGACGGTTGAATCTGTAAATGAAGAGCGTACAGTTTACTTAGTAAGCAATGAAGTAGCGGACTCACCAGATACTCACCAGAT
>NZ_JAKJSR010000060.1:0-1434 GCF_050337155.1 Vibrio cionasavignyae | reverse complement strand
TGATTTCACTTCGTTTTCATCAACAGGAGTTAAGAAACCGACAGACGCTCCGCYATTGATGCAATCGGCTAACAGTAGATTTAATTGGTCAACTAGACCTGAGATCGAATTTACTTCCTTGATTTCCACAAAACTATCCTTGTAATTTAACGCCCTGCTAAGTGGCGCTAACGACCAACTAACCAAGCGCACTTAACTTTAAACCAAAACCGCCAAGCTTATGGCGTCCACTTGAGTAGTTTGTTAGGTGCGTTGCCTATTCTTCCACAACCTTTACCCACTGGCTTCGCCATTCTTGCGCTTCCATTGGGTCTGGCCAAAACTCTTTTTGCTTACTGATTAGTCCGTCTTCAACGGTATGGAAAGTGATAGCACGCGCTTTTTGGACGCTATCTGTAATTGAAACATCAGTCACAACTGTTGCACCATCGCAAACCACCGAGTGTACTTCAAACTCCCAAATACCGTTTGCAGGGTAAAAAGAGTTGATAGATGTAAAGTTACATCTGCCAGTAATGAGTTCACCTGATTGAGGCCAGAAACCTTCAAAATTGGGGCTTAGCCATTCACTTGCTTTGGCAAAATCATTAGTTTTCATTGCATCCCAAAAAGCTAGGACAACTTCCTTTGAATTCATTATTTCCTCTGAGCACCTAACGCCCTGTTAAGGGGTGAGCAACGCAATACCGATGCCGCCGCATACCACCTTAACCACTAAACGCAACGCATAGTAAAAATGCCACGCGTTGCGAATCCCTCTTGAACAGTTTGTTATAACTCAAACCCAAATTGGCAGCTGATAGATTTTTCCATTTAGATCCACAACTACCGCTTCGACGTGCACCTGATGGTTATCAGCACGATAAGCCGATATATAAAATTCTTCGAAGCATTCGATAGGTAAACTGTGAGATTCGCACAACTTAGGTAGCCACTTGCGATAAGCAAGAACCGTCTTACGTACTCTAGGCGTTAGCTTAAACAGCTCTTCATCTTTAGTTGGAATCCAACTAATTCTCACTAAATCACCTGCTTTAAGATTAGCTAGTTTGAAGATATCATCACGGACAAACCCACCATCGATGTAATTTTCGCCACTAAAAAATGATAGGGTAAAGTTCTTAGCCACACCTTTGATATTCTTCAGTTTCACAATTACCCCTTGAGTTATAACGCCTTGTTAAGTAGCAGCTAACTACCACTGCACTCAAACAAAGCCACCGTAATCACTGAACTCAACCAAAGCAAAATCGCCAACTGTTAGCTGTCTGCTTGAACAATTTGTTAGAAGTTTGCTCACCTAGTGCTCCGATGCTCCCTTTTCGCGTCATGTGGGAAACAGTTTGTATACACACGAGCAACATGACTTTTGCCGATGTCATCCACGATTACGCAAACCAGATTGCACGGATTTCCCAATGCACTCCGCCAATC
>NZ_JAKJSR010000059.1:0-1594 GCF_050337155.1 Vibrio cionasavignyae | reverse complement strand
TTAGTGGACTCTGTGACATTGAAACCCCACTTGTTATTACCCGCGATTTTGTACTCATGGGTAAGTTCATCATCAATAAAGTGGTAGAAATATCCCTCTGTAGGCCAACCTAGACGCTCCCCAACTTGAACGGAAGGCTTAACTGGTATAAAGACATCACGATAAACGGCACTGCCTTTTTTGACAGGAAGGACATTGTCATAGCTCAACGCTGTTTTCTTAGAGCCTACAAACTGATAGAGCAGAGTCTTAGGCTCATTAACCAATATTGGAGTACTCAAGATGGTGCTGATGTTATCTGAACCCTTTGATTTAATCCAAGAATTGAAGGGGTTCTTTTCTTTGTTCGTTTCAGTTACAACAAACGAATCAATACTGAATGCTTTTACTTCATCGAGTGAACAAGCTAACGCCACATTGTATTCTAAGGTAACTTCTTGAGGGTCACCCGTTGGCGTGGGGTTATGAGCGATGTTGGTTTGTGTTTTCTCTTTAAATGTATCTTCAGGTGCCATTAGTGGCAATGAATCTACGGGTTTGCTTTGATATCTCATCAACTCAACCAGTACAGGTAAATATCGGTCAATGATAGCTAAATATTGACCGTGTTTGTGTTGGTTTACCTATGCAAAATAACTAAAATAAATTTGATTTGAGGCGTGCACTCTCTCCACCTACATTCGGATAACTTCTTTTAGGGCAAACGCATATTAACAGAATGTAAATAAGCAAAGGAACTACCTTACTAGCTTACATAGGACACACACTTAAAAAGAAATCAAAAGCACTCCCGTATTCAAAGCAGCAATTAACTGCATATTTAGCTTTCTTCAATCTATTTTGGTGAAGCTGCCTAGTTTCTTAAGAGAGGTTACTGACGTTTAGGGACTGGGCAAACGACAGTATCCAGAATTTTTACTGGCCTATGGGGTAGGAGTTGCGGTGAAAGTGGTGCTTATTCTAGTTGATAGATGTAGCTTACATAGGACACACACTTAAAAAGAAATCAAAAGCACTCCCGCCTTCAAAGTGGCAATTGACTGCATACTTTAGCTTTCTTCAATCTATTTGGTGAAACGGTCTAGTTTCTTAAGAGACGTTACTGACGTTTAGGGACTGGGCAAACGACAGTATCCAGAATTTTTACTGGCCTATTGGGTAGGAGTGGCGGTGAAAGTGGGGCTTATTCTAGTTGATAGGTTTGCATCTTGCTCTTTTTTAAGGCGGCCTTAGCTTGAACTGTATTAATGTGACACCCAACCGCAGTCGAACGTGTTTTCTCTAATTCAGTACATACCGTTAACCAACTTTTCTGATTGAAATTCAAACGCGTCAAAATAGCGGGTTGATTATCATCCATACTAGCTTTGTTTTCGCGAAATAGACGTGCAGTCCAGTCTACTAACTCAATGTAGTCGATGAGCCGAAATGGAATACCATCTAGCATTTTATTCGTCGGATTGCCGATAAAAGGGTGCAAACATGGGGCTGTCGTTAAGTTTTTATCCAGCGCATCGATTCTGGCTTTTATCGAGGTAAACTCCGACGTTTCAGGGGTTTTAGCAATGCCTGCTCGAATAGGGTTCAAGTCGAC
>NZ_JAKJSR010000058.1:0-1691 GCF_050337155.1 Vibrio cionasavignyae | reverse complement strand
GAACCTATATTAGGGGATACAGAGCGAGAGACCAGTAGTTGGTTTGGCTGGGAAACGTTTTTAAGCGTGGGTGTAACCACAGCAACGTTTGTGTATGATATGTCCCCAGTGTCAACGGTTGTGGATGTTTCGGTAGGCCTTTATGATACAGCGGAGGCGCTTGCTGCTGGTGAGTATTTAGATGCAGGTAAAACTGCAGCTGGTACATTTTTCGGTGTGGTGGCGAAGAAAGTAAAAGCACCGGTGAAGCTGTTTAGGGGTATTACAAAGAGTGGAATTGTTAATAGAGGTGGACGATTCGCTGACTTAGACAAAGCAAAAGCTCTAGGAGAAGTTGGACATCATATGCCACAAAGTGCATTCAATAAAACTATTGGCCTCTCAAGAAGTGATGGCCCAGCGGTAGGTATGACTACTGCGGATCATGCACTCACTAGAACTTATGCTGGCAAGGGTAAAAAGAGTATGAGAGTTGATGCCGGTCTGAACCCAAGGCAAAGATTAGCCAAAGATATTCATGATCTGCGAGCAAACTTTGGAAGGAAATATAACAAAGGCTCACTTGAAGCAATTGAATATTCGAAAACGCTGAAAGAGTTCCAATAATTAAAGGTGCAAAATTAATCTATGACTAATTTTTCTGATAAATTTGGTTCTCAGTATTCTAAACCCGTTGGGTATGTTGTTGAGCCAGAAAACACTTCGATTTTTAAGCACAGGTTTGGCGGGTCTTCGTGGAAGATTGTTGATGCTCAACCTATAGATGATGGCCCTGCATTGTTATTCGTTTTGGATTTGTCTGATCCGAAGCTTTCAGGACTGGGTGTAAACTCATTAAAGGAATTACCTATTTGCAGTTACATTAATTCTGATGTTTGGCTGCAAGAACAGGTATATACAATCCATAATGATACAAAGGAAGTGGTGCTCTTAAGCAAAAAAACAGAAAATGTATATACCTTAGATGACGAAGATCGAATGCCGAATCCGCTCCCAGAAAGATCGGTAGATTTAAGGGCGATGAAAGATTCTGAGTATCCTCTAGATGAAGATTCCTATTGGGAAAATACGGATGATTTTTTGGGCGGGCAGTCTTTTTTTCGGGTTGCCGTTAATCCTCTGTGGTTACAGGAATCGAAAAAAGTACATTGTTCATGCTGCACAGAAATGACCCATGTAATGAGCATTGGCTATGAAGGGTGGGGGGGCTTATTTCAGTACATTGATGAGATGCCTTTTTTCCTTGGAGAGTCAGCTTTATACATATTTTTCTGTGGTAGTTGTTCTGAGCTGCGAGTGATTTCGCAATCGTCGTAGTCGTATGATTCGTAAATTGCCCCATTTGTTGGGGCTTTTTTATGTCTACGATATAGGCTCTTTACTAATGTTACAAACAGTGGAAGAAAGTTTTGGACTAGCTCCACTACTTTTAAAGGAAATAAAGTTTTTAGTAAAAAGGACAGTCACCAAAAGTATGAGATTAGTCTGATTTTGTTCAATCTGCAGACTCACCAAGACTTCCATCGAAAGAGAGCGGCTAAGATATTTAAAACCTTCATTAAAGTAAAAAGGACAGTCACCTAAAGTAGCTGCGCACCTACAAAGAGGGCAGTAGTGTTAGCGAGCGCTCTTTGACTTGGACAGAGTTCAACAAACCCGCGTCGATTACCCGTAACGGTAATACGGTACGG